>JABIGP010000087.1 GCA_018650105.1 Methanobacteriota archaeon | reverse complement strand
TATGATTGGACTGCAACTTTGTGCTTTCCTTGAAACAGCAGGCCATGACGTGTATCGTTTGTTGCGTCCTAATACCAAATTACCAGCGGATGTGAATTCTGAGAAAGTGATTCGTTGGAACGACCATACTGGTGAAGTCCTAAGTGGGGATATGAATGGTTTTGATTCAGTAATCCACCTTGCAGGAGCCGGTATAGGTGACAAGCGCTGGTCAAACAATAGAAAGAAATTGATACGTGATAGCAGGATTATCCCTACAGAAAATCTTTCACGATTACTTGCAACTATTGATGAGCCACCAAAGGCTCTACTCTGCGGTTCAGCAATTGGTTTCTATGGCAACCGCGGAAGTGAGAAATTAGATGAAAATTCAGCATCTGGAAATGATTTTCTCTCAGATTTGTGTTCAGGATGGGAAAATGCATGTGCACCTGCAATAGATGCAGGGATTAGAGTCGTAAATCTGCGTTCAGGAATTGTGGTATCTCCTTTGGGGGGGGCAGTTTCTAAATTATTGTTGCCAGCAAAGATGGGTGTTAGTGGACCAGTAGCAGGAGGAAAACAGATACAGTCATGGATCTCACTCAACGATGAAGTCTTTGCAATCCACCACCTAATGATGACTGATACATGTAGTGGACCTTACAACCTCACAGCTCCAAATCCACTGCCTCAGAAGAATTTTGCGAAGATTTTAGGCCATGTTGTAAGACGCCCAGCATTTATGCCATTGCCTGGTTTTGTTGTCCGAATAATGTTTGGAGAAATGGGTCAAAAACTAATTTTGGAAGGGCAGCATGTAATGCCAACCAAATTACAAGAATCTGGCTTCGAATTTGCTTACTCCGATTTGGAATCGTGCCTACGCAATTGCCTTGGCCACTCCAAATAATCTTCATAGTTCGTTATTTACGCCGATTGAGGGGTTCGAACCCTCGACCTTGGGATTAACAGTCCCACGCTCCACCAGCTAAGCTAAATCGGCAAAGTCGGCGAATCGGCTCCCCTTTATGACGGCTTCTATTTGACATCCATCTAATCAACCACAACAATCAGTCTAGATTGTTTGTCAATAATGTCCTTAGAAACAGTGATAGAACGGCTTAGTTGCTTGATTTCATCATCGGTGGGTTGGCGTGAATGATAGAATTCCATCCAGCATTGACCGCTTTCAATTTTCTCTCCGATGTGCTTTTTGATGATGAATCCGACCTCCGGAATTATTGTATCTTCAATACTAAATCTGCCGGCACCATGCTTGCGTGCAATTTCTGCAAGAGCCATTGAATCTATTGAATTTACATATCCTGAATGCTGAGAAATAATGTCAATTTTTTGGCCGGAAAGTGGAAGAACAGATAATGGGTCCTGACATAACTGGTGAGCAATCTCATCATTAACTCCTTGTTGAAGACACATTTCATGGAACTTTGTAAGTGCACTACCATCGTCTAATACTTGTCCAATCAAAGCCTCACCCTCGGTACTACTTCCGACAACTCCTGACATCAATAATAATGCTGAACCTTGCAGTATCACCAAATTTCTAGTATCCAAGTGACCCTTGCCTTTGAGTACATCAATACTTTCAATCACCTCTAATGAATTGCCAATATGGCTCCCAATTGGATTATCCATTGCAGTGATTTGCGCTTTGCATTTTATTCCTAATCCATTTGCTACAGCGACCATCGATTTGGCCAATTCTGTGGCATCTTGTTCTGTTTTCATAAAAGCAGCAGTTCCACATTTAACGTCAAGAACGAGTGAATGTAAGCCTTCAGCAGCCTTTTTAGAGATAATTGAAGCCGTAATAAGTGGAATGCTATCAATGGTATTAGTCACGTCCCTTATGGCGTATAGTAAACCATCTGCTGGTGCAATAGAATCATTTTGTGCTGCAATACAACAGCCAATTTCTTGAACAATAGATTGCATCTGTTGGGGCGATAGGTCGCAGTTGAATCCAGGTATTGATTCCAATTTGTCAATCGTTCCACCGGTGTGACCTAAGCCGCGACCGGCAAGCATTGGAACCTTCAATCCACATGCCGCTAAAGCAGGTGCAAGCATTAGCGACATCTTATCACCAACACCACCCGTACTATGTTTGTCAACCACAAGATGTGAATTCTCTTTCCAAGTTAATACCGAGCCGGAATTCATCATTTGATTGGTTAGGGCGATAGTGTCCTGCGGTGAAATTCCATATTTATGAACTGCCTTAAGCCAAGATTCCGCCGCAGATATCTCAACATCTCTTGTAGCGACTGCGGCAATGAATTTGCTGAGAATATTTTTGTCCATTGGTTGTGAATTTTTTATTGAATCACAAAGTTTGGAAACTTTTTCAGACTTCACAATAATCGCCTATTTATTCCTTGATTAGACCTATCTCAACCAATCTTTGGTGAAGGTAATCTCCAGCATTTATTGAGGGATACAACGCTTTACCACCGGTCTTTGCAATAAATTCTTCACGCGGAGTTAAATCAATTTCATTACGAGGATGAACAAATAATGGCATTGAATATCTTGTGGTGGAATTGCTTGTAGGATTTACAACCCGATGAGTTGTAGATTTGAATAATCCATTGGTTAAGTTTTGTATCATATCTCCACTATCGATGATGATATATTCAGCATTACCTTCAACTTTAATCCATGTTCCATCATGGTCCATCACTTCTAATCCATCTGCCGTTGCAGTAACTAACAATGTGATGAAATTGATATCTTCATGAGCAGCTGAACGCACAGCACCAACAGGCGCGTTTTCTCCTAATGGGGGATAGTGAATTACTCGCATAATCGTATTACCCTCTTCTGACATATTTCCCAGCCAATTTTCATTCATTCCGAGATAGATACTGCATGATTGAAGGATTGATCTTGATAGTTTTTCCATCTGCAAAAACAGGCTATCAACAGTAGGTCTGAATTGTGTTATTTCTTCATCAGGCCACACATTATCAGGATATGAGGGTAGAGGTTTACCCTCAATATGGGTTCTTCCATTTTGCCAGAACTCTTTCAAATCAGGTGCAGGATTTCCTTTAGCATTTTCAATGCCAAAGGCGGTATATCCTCGCTGATGAGCAATTTCTGGTCGCAAATATTTCATCTTTGCATCTTCACTAAGGCTGAAAAAATCATCAGCCTGTTGATAACATTCCTCAATAAGTGAAATTGAGATTCCATGGTTTTTCAAAGCAAAGAATCCAATGTCTTGTAACGCAGTTCCACAGCCCTGAATAAAGTGCTGTTTCCTATCTTCATCTCCACCAATGAAGTCATTAAAATCAAGGACGGTTAGTTGCCTAGACATGCCTATCAGTCGTGCCATGAGGGCAATGCTCTATCAATTGTGGGGTTACTAATCAATTTCGGGAGCGCAATTTCACCAGTAGTCGTAGGACTTCAATGTATATCCAAATGAGAGTGATTAGCATACCGAATGCACCCCACCATTCTCCAACTTTCGGAGTCCCGTTTTGTACACTTCCTTCTATGAATCCAAAATCCATGATGAGGTTTAATGCAGCAATTATCAATATGAATATGGTCAGTCCAATTCCCATTAGACTTGAGGAATGCAACAATGGCATTTCGTAAGGAGTTGCAAGACTAATGATTAATGAAATTACATACAGTATCATAATACTAATTGTCAAACTAGTAACTATTTTAGTAAATGTCGGAGTTGGTCTTAGAACTCTACTAATATAGAGGAAATACATTGAACCAAATATCGCCAAAGTACCAATAATCGCATGCATCACAACACCCGGAAAAAATATCTCCATCGTAGTTGACATGGCTCCGATAAATACTCCCTCAATGATAGCATATGTTATCATCAATGGAGCTGGGTTTTTTGGTCGAGTCATATAAATTATCATCGCTAAAATAAATCCGACAATCATTCCTCCTAATGAGAGCATAATCAATAATTCACCATTACCATTCTCTAATGCTCCAAGAGAAAATGCTGAAGTAAAGAGGGCTGAAATAACAACAAAACCAAGAAGAATCCCGATTTTCTGCATTGCACCTTCATAGGTCATTGTTTCGTTTCCACTAATACTGGAAAAGAATTTATTACTCATTACTGGGTTTGAATTACTGTTATAGGACATACCAATCAATATTTGTCAGTGGCCCCTCCTTTGTTAAGGTTAGGACTAATCCGTATTCTGTGATACCTGTTGTTGATAATATTCAGCGAGTTGCTCAATAGTCCAACCTTGGTCCAAATAGGTTTGAATCATCGCTTCATCCCACCCAGGGAACCGTTGCAAATCTTGCTGTGAAATACCAGCATGTTCCTCTGCTGCTTGCTCCTGTGAGGTAGAACCATCGAGAACCGGCATTGCCCAGTCAGAGGACTTAACTGGTTCTGAATAATCACTGGCATCAGACTCAGATGCTGCTAGAGTCACCAAATCTTTTTGCTCTTCAGCATTCTTGTTTATGCGATTTAATATTAAGAATGCGCCAACTAATAACAGTGCTGCAGAAACCATCAAAACCGTCATCAAATCAACACCCAAATTGTCACCATCATCGTCTGATGGTACTGCTAAGGCCGCTCGTTGCTCTGCAGAGCAGCCAGCAATATCCCTTAGTGCACCACTTGGCGTATCAGGACAGAGATCGTCTCCATCCAGAACTCCATCGCCATCTGAATCAGTATCATTTGTTGCAGTTTGGTTATCGGTTTGGTTATCGGTAGGGTCATCAATGATTACAACAACTCCTTCTAAATCACATCCCATGGCTTCCGATTCATTGACTCCATCACCATCAGCATCGGCGAGGTTTAGGGCATCATGTGGAGAGACATCAACTATTGACGAATTCATTGCAGTTGTTTGAGCCCATGCCACTTCAATTGAATCCTCAATGCAATCTCCATCGGTATCAGCAGACATTGGGTCACTACCATACTGGAATTCAATAGAATTGATCAATCCATCTGCATCACTATCAACCAAACCTTCGTTATTACTAGCAGAACTAATATATCGCTGAGTACGATGAAGTGAATACTCTACTTCCCAATAATCAGGTAATCCATCTAAATCTGAATCGGTATCATTGTCAACTCTATTCCAATCTTGATGCCATGCCTCAAGATATGGTTCAGCAACTTCTTGGCTGTGGATTAGTACCCCCATCTCTCTATTTCGGGTTAAGGCAGATGAGCCCCAGTTTATTGAAGAAATTAATACTGATTGTTGGTCAATAATTGCACCTTTATTGTGTAATTTACTAATGCTAGCATCGTTTGACATTATTATCGCAGAAACATCTAACCCATCACTGCCATTCCATTGTTCATTGAAAGTATCTACAGCATTTTGAATATCCTCGTCCAAGTAAGCGCCATTTAGAATTAATCGCAAAGAGACCCCTCTTTCGGCAGCTGAACGCAATGCAGAAGTAACTGGGTTTTCGCCCCATCCATATGACCAATCAAGGTCCAGATATTGAAGTGATAACAGAATCTCACTTTGAGATGAATCAATCATTGAAACCAATCCACTGATGCAGTTGTCTGGGCAGGTTATCAGTTGGCCACTAAAGTTTCCAGATATTTTCGCAGTCAATGTTCCAAGGTAGGCATCATCGCTTGGCAATTGCCATCCTGTCGGCATATCAGATGCAGTTGCTTGACGAATATGTTGTAGCGAGGCATCTTCATCATGTTGCATTTGAGTTAATACCTCGTTTGCAAATCCAGCGTGATCAACAATTACTCCCCAATCCCGATTCCCCCATGCATCTGGTAATGGCATTGAAGATGGTTTCCAGTTACCTGAACCCATCCATACACTTTGGCCATCACGAACAGCAACCTTACTGTGAATGAACAAGTAGGGGTCATTATTTGAAGCGGAGAACCAAAGAACATTTGCGCCAGCATTTGACAATTCAGCAGCCAAACCATATTGCATATTCATGTCGTAATTTGACCAGAAATATTCATCACCAGCATCTAGAACAATAGTCACATCAACTCCAGAATTTTGTGCATCTAATATTGCATTAAACAAATTCATTTGTTGAAGTTGGTATACGTGAATGTGGAGTGAAGTTTGTGCCAATTCAATCCACTGAACTAAGTCAACAAGTCCATCCTGTGGAGCAATGAGTGGCGTAACATCCATTTGGCCAGAGAAATTAGTCGCAGAGCAGAATGTGCTGCCGCCCAGTCTTCCCCACCGCTGATGCCAGTCGCTCACAGTATCTGTGTCCAGCATTTGTCCACAGCCATCTCCTCGATGATATATTAGGTGGTCAATGCCAGTAAATGGCTCGACCAAACTAATGCCGGACCAACCTTCAACAGTCACAGGTCCATTACCATATACGAGAGTATCAGCAATTGCTCCACTTGGATTAATTAATTGTAAAGCAGCGCCAGAATCTGATAGATACACACTTCGATTCATTACTAGATTCATATCAGCGAGATTACCATTTTCATAATCCGATAATGAATCAACATCACTTGTCAAAACAACCGCTGAGTTGGCGGGGATATTGAGTGAAGTAAATTCTGCTTCAAAGACAGAATTTGAGGAAGAGGTATGTCGCAGAGACCAACCATTCAATATTGCTGTCTCATCTCCAATATTGGAAATTTCAATAAATTCGCTACTGGGTTCAAATTCTGCTGAACCATCACTCATCAGCCGCGTGAATTTGAGGTCCTCAATGTTGGCCATTTGGCTTGGGTCTGGTTCTGGCATTCCCGGAGTAGGCCACATTGTATGTACCCATTCATCGCTTGCATTGTCGCCATGCATTAGAGTTTTACAATCAGTAATTGCACTCCAAGTAGCAGTATCAATCATCTTTCCATCAGGGTTTGAAAGCGAGATGGCATCTCCCAGTCCACTAACTATCCAATTGTTAAGCAGAATAACTGCTCTTTCTTGAGGAAGTAGCATATTTATCTCGGGATTAACTCCATTGACCCAGATCTTATCTTCACGAATAAATACTCTGTCCTCACCAACAGTATCAAACCTCCAACGACTCAAATTAATAGGCTCAATTCCGGTATTATGCAATTCAACCCAATCGTCTGCAGGTGATACTGAACCGTCGTTACAATATGGTAGTATTTCTGTAATTTCTAAATCTTCAGAACCAATATATTCGGGCCATTGAGGGTTAAGTTGGCCAGGAGTGGGCCAAGCAGATTGCACCCAATCTGTTCCAGTTGAAGCATTTAGGCCTAGTACTCCAGCACCAGCGTGCATGGATGTAGGGTCGATTAAGGATTCACCTTCTACAGTATCTACCCAAGATACGCTATGGATATCAATTCCATTTCCATTGGCTAAACTGATGACATCTGAAGATGTATGTTTTAGGTAAAAACTACTAGTACCATTCAATGCGATTAGTACCGATTCATCAGGTGCAATATCTGGACTTGATTTGAAAGGCATATTGTATTCATGAAGTGTCAATGAACGCCCTTGTGCTTTCAATTTCCATCCGCTTAAGGAAATTGTAGTATTCCCGCGATTGTGTAATTCAACCCATTCGCCAAGCGGCCAATTTTGATTATCTGCTCCAACTGCATCAGGATATATTTCACTGATTACAATATCTCCGGTCGCTGTAGTGGTTCCCGCCTCGGGTTGCCCAGGTGTTGGATAAGGCGTCGGAGTCCATGGGTCATATGGATTTGTTGAGCGGGATAATGAAACATTTTCACCGTAATCAGTGGCATACCAAGCCATGTCAACATTTGCCTTGCTTGGGTCAACTAAGATCAAATGATTGTGATTGTCCCAAAGTCTTGTATTAGATGAGAATTGAATCAACCTTCTCCCATCAGCATCAATCATCGTTGCACCTTGTGTTTGATTGGTAACGATTGAGGCAGGGTCTAGATAGGTCACATTACCCATTCCATCCACAATACTCCAACCCATCAAATCAATTGATGCCGAACCAGTATTGTGCAATTCAATCCATTCACCATCAGGGAATATTGCTCCATCGTTACTGGAATTAGATAATATTTCACTAAATTGTACACCAGATTGTTGAATTGGCATTTGATTTATTCTTCCTGGATTTGGTTGTCCTGGTGTTGGGAAAGCCGAGTAAACCCAATGCCCACCAACGGATGAATCGACCATTGAAAACCCAGGTTCAGATTCAGACCAACTAATCTGTTGAGCATCAGTTCCATTTGGCCAGTGTAGTGTGAGGGTATCCCCTCCATTGTTCAGAACACCATAAAATGAAGAACCATTGATGGAGATAATTCTATTCTGTCCAGAAAGAATCTCATAAGATGATGTAGAGGCATTGGCTCCTACCAAATGTGTTTCATTGAATTTTAACTCATTTCCAGCAGAATCAGTAATTGACCATCCCGTAAGGTCAATTGTTGAACTGCCAGTATTTGAAATCTCAACCCACTCGCCACCAGGCCATGAGGAATTGTCAAAACTCGGCCAAGGGTCTGGTAACACTTCAGAGATTACTAAGTCGCTTGGAATTAATCCTGTAGCCCCTCCGCCATTTGCCTGTCCCGGACTTGGATTTGAC
>JABIGP010000106.1 GCA_018650105.1 Methanobacteriota archaeon | reverse complement strand
TTGTTCAATCTCGTCTCCAAGTAATTTTGTTGCTTCACTGACGTGGAGTGATGGGACTTTTATTTTGGTCAGTTCATGGCCGAATGGCATTGGTTCTCTGCCTGATAGGAAAATTTTGGTATCAGAATCAATAAGTGCATTGGATACCTTTTCTATTGACTCTATATGCCTAGAATGAATCATATGGACATCATCGATAAATAATACTCTTTTTTCCCTGTTTAACAATGAAATCACTGCATCAATATCGCTTACTTCAACCCCATCTACAGAAATCTCCCATTGTGATAATAAATTTCCAACATCAGTAAATTCACCCGAACTAGCCCAATGAATATCGTATCCTTTAATCGCCATTTCATCAAGTGCCTTTCTAGCCAATGATGTTTTTCCAATACCTGGTAATCCGCTGATCACAACAGAACTATTATTGGACAATTGTTCAATGATTTCTGACAATAATTCACCCCTGCCATATAATGGGTTTAGTGGGGGTGCTGGGCCCAAGATTTTCCCTGCTTTAGAACGCTTTTCTGCCTTCTTCAATGGCGATTCTGTTAATCCTTCTTCAATTAATTGTTGAAGCAATTCTCGACCAGACATAGTGATGTGAAATACGGAACGACGACGAGAACCTCCTCCAATTACATGGGCTGTTCTCGTCATTACCAAATTATCTTTTTGAAGGCTTTTCAGCGGAATATTTAGTGATGAGCGAACGACTCCCAAAGCCTCTGCAACCCCTGGCAGAGAAAGTTCCCTAGTAATGTCCCATGCAGATTCAAGGGCTGGGGGAAATTGTCCTAGCCATCTTAGAATTTTTATCTCTGCAGTTGACCTCATATACTCCCTCCAACTAAGGATAGATGCTGTTCGTTGAATAATCATCCCCCTCCCTGTCAATACAAGAAATCACAATATTTTGACGATTTGCTTTTGAGGAGGCGACCTGTATCCAATTGATATGGGAGTTGACTTAGCAACCGTGAACCTCCCAAAAAAACCTGGTGTTTACCTCTTCAAAAGTTCGGAAGGAAGAGTTCTATACGTTGGAAAGGCAACCAAATTAAATGAAAGAATTCGCAGTTATTTTGCAACAAATCCTGACCGCGCCATGATTCCAAAATTGGTTCGTGCTGCAGATGATATTGAATGCATTGTGACAAATACTCCGCAGGAAGCTTTAGTCCTCGAAAGACAACTGATAAGGCAACATAAACCTCGATATAATTCAATGTTAAAGGATGATAAATCTTATCCATTTTTGGTACTAACAGACCATGAGATACCACGAATAATGTATACGAGAAACCCTCCCGAAAAAGGGCAACGTTGGGGCCCATTACCAAATGCTGGAGCTGCAAAACAAGTAATGCAATTATTGCGAAAACAATTTGGAATTAGAGATTGTAAAGAATTACTTCCACAGGGCTGTCTATCAATGCATATTGGCCTATGTTCTGGTCCTTGTATTGATTCATCAGGTTATGCCGATTCGGTGAGTGCAGCCCGCCGAGTTCTTGACGGTGATGCAAATTCCTTACTAGATGAATTAGCCAACGAGATGGAAAACAGAAGTGAAAATATGAATTTTGAAGGTGCTGCTGCAAAGCGAGATTTAATTCGTGCTGTTCATGCTACTACTAAGCAACATGTTGTTTCTAGTAAAGTCTACCGAGATTGTGATGCGATTGGAATTTCTAGTGAAGGTGATTTGGCCGCAGTAGTAGTATTACATGCAGATGAAGGCGTTGTCAAAGGACAAGAGGTTTGGCCACTCGTTTTCCGCGGTGACATTGGCGAATCTGTTGATTCGTTCATTACAGAACACTACCAAAACCGAAGACCTCCGCGCTTGTTAATCATTCCAACACCTCTTCTTGATGGAACTCAACAATGGCTAGATGAACGAAGAGGTTCCAAGGTCGACCTACGCATTCCAAGTAGAGGAGATTTGGTGACTTTGGCAAATCTTGCTCGCCAAAATTCTGAAATTCAATTGACTCGCCTTTCAGCAAAAACAAGTGGTTCACTTGAACAACGTGCTGCAGATGATGGTGCCAAAACACTTGGCTTGGAGAGATTGGATTATGTCGTTTGCTTTGATATGGCCCAATTATTAGGTGATGAAAGAGTTGGAGTAAGCGTAGTTCTAAGGAATGGCAGACCTGCAAAAAAAGAATATCGAAAATATATTGTCAAAGGTGATGCGATTGATGATTTGAGAATGATGCAAGAAGTAGTAAAAAGATGGATAAAACGACAAGATGAATGGCCGGATTTATTGTTGCTTGATGGTGGTCAAACACACCTTTCAACAATAACAAAAATGCTTGAAGAAAACAAAGTGTTAGGATTATTCCCTGTTGCTGCATTGGCAAAAAAAGAGGAAACGATTCACCGATTGGAACATCAGCCTCTAGTCCTTGATCGGATGGGCAGAGTGATGGTTCATGCTCGTGATGAGGCTCACCGATTCGTCAACACATATCACCGTAAGCGAAGAGGAAGAGCGCGTTTGAGTGACCCGTTAACACAAGTTGATGGTTTGGGTGCCAAAAAAATGCAAGCCTTACTACGTCATTTTGGTGGTAGACAAGAAATTGTTCATGCTACAGTCGAACAATTGCAAACAGTACCGGGCATTGGCAATTCATTAGCAAAAAGAATTCATCAAGTATTACAACTCAACTAAACCTTCCACCCTCATCCACATAGGATAATGGCCCATCATCTAACTCACTCGTAGATTCATAAGTTTGGAATATTTCCTGTTCTCCATGTATTGTCGGACTATGATATCCGGCTAGGTCAGCGAATTCATCATCACCGATTTGGCCTTTCATTTCTGCTGAATCACGTGCTTTCTTTGCCTTCTTTGCACCCTTCTTTCGCTTGCGACGTTTTCTTATCTTACGACCAGCTAAATATAACACCAATAACAAAACCATTGGGTAAATCCAAAATTGCATGAAAATGTACAACCATGAGATGTTGAATCTAAATGAGATTGTATCCTCAAATTCACCTGGAGGGATAGTATAGACGATTTTTTGTCGGCCATCTGTTTCGGAAATATCCAAATTACCAGCGGTTGATTTTGCATCTACAAAACTCAATCCTTTAGGAAGAATGAAAGTAATTGGGCCTGTCACAGCAAGTTGAAACTCTTCATTAATTGTGGAATTGATTAGTCCTGTATTTACTTCCTGTGAATCTGTTGATGTATCAGGTAAAGTAATCCCATTGCCAGTAAAAATTCCGTTGACCAAACCCTTTGTCAATGAACTTGCAGCTGTTGCTAGTGGCGCCATGATCAAATGATTCATCCTAGATGTGACTAAATCTAATTTCACATTCTCAGTGTTTCCATCCATGAGTTCACCAAATGGCGTTTGTAAATCTAACATAAATTTCACTCTTGGTATTTCAACATTGAATGTAAGACCTGTGGCATCGCTCATTTCTCCATCATATCCACCAAGGCCAGAAATTGAAGTTTTTATTGAGAAGCCCGACATATCTACTTTTCCAAATGCTGAATTTGCCCCTTCATCGGTCAAACTCTTTTCAAGATTCTGACGGATAAATTGCGTAATCAAATCCCCATAAGAAGAGACGAATGTTTCTATTCCTGCTGGAGTGAATACTAAATCAAGTGATTCGTCACAAACTTCCAATTCCATAGATTCTGGTTCGCACAGCCTAATATCTCTAATTGTATATGGTTCATCCATTAATTCTGTAATACTCAATCCAAGCCTTATCAAATCGCTTGGTAATGCTTCTAGAGTCACTTTGGTTGAACCTGAATAATCATCCATTCGTGGTTGAGGAATTCCAATTCGGTGAACAGACATTTCTGCTTCAAGCGCAAATTCAAATGATACTGCTTGCTTCCATTCATGGAAGTTTAATTGAGTTGCATCTATCAGCAAAGATGTCCCAATACATGTTGGCTGCTGACTTGTACAAATTACATCCCCATCTGCATTGGTAACATTATGATCCCATAAAAATGGGTCTGTTCCGGTAAATGATACATTAGTATCGTCATTTCCAGAGATGGTGTCGGTCAAAATAATTCTGTCTTCGCCATCCATAGTTTCAATCCAAGTAGGTAAAATAATCTCTAATGTCAATTCACTTGGAGGTAAATCTTCTGGAATAACTGCAGACAAGAAATCCGCCGATAATGAGGTCTCAATACCGAATCCAGCATTCATCAGTGCACGCAAATGACTTTCCGTCACCACATCGAGTACACTTTGTTGGTCAGGATTGCTAATATAAGCATCAATAATATCCAATAATTTCATTGAAAATGGTTGTGATGTTGTTCGTAAATATACTGGATGGTCACCATCCATCGCGTTTCCGCCTTCAATACAATAGTACAATATTTGACCTGCACCTATTGTTTCGGAACAGCCGCTAGAATGAGAATAATTCAGACCTCCAGTCGGTTCACCCATTCCATCAGCAACCGAATCTGAAACCCAATACATATCATTCATCTGAATGGGATCCATTCCTTCTATAGCATTTGAAACCCCATCTGCAATACTACTAATTGGAAATTGTTCGCCGACTCCATCTAGGTCAACTAATCCATTATGATAGGCTAATCTAATACCATCCGAAGTAATGACCGGAACTTCGGCATGGTCTGCTGTTGCGACCATAGAAAGTCCCCAATCCTCAAGTGTTTGGTTATCCAAATAGTGTAGTGCGACAACGAAATCAAGTATTGCATTCGATTCATCACGGACATCTAAAGTCAATTTGATATCTAGGGCCTTTTCATCTACACCAATGTCAACTGTTGGAGTTTGGACACTGTTTCTATGCGCCAAAGTCATTGATATTGGTTGGCCAATCGAAGAGCCACCTATTGGCGCTGCACGATTATCAATTGACCATTGTCCTGCCCAAAAAGCAGGTGGACCTGCGTATGCAACTTTGGTTCCATTAGGATCTACATCATCTATTGTTGCGTATGCTGGCGGGTTAATTGCAAATGTTGCCTTATGACCCGGTTCTGCAGTTAACTCAAAACTTGTAGTAACCTTTGTCCCCATAATAAGTAGACCTTGATAGGCCCTTTCCAAATCTAAATCAGGGTTTGGAATTAAGTTAAACGATGAATGAGACAATTGTACCGATGCTGTAGTTGTAAAACAGATTGGTGGCTCAAATACATTATTTTCACTTGCTCCTTCGCTTAATGCATCGGTGCTAGAGTCTACTGAACAGTCGGTTGTAACGCTTGCTTCAGTATAGGTGGAGACATAGTCAGTCGTAATTGAAGAAACGGTGCCAAATCCTGATTGAAGAGCTTCTTCAACTGCATTATTTACCTCAACTTTCAATTTTTGCCCCACTGTAGGAGTACCTGGTCCTGCGGTTTCTTCATTGAAGTATGAGCGAATTAAATCCGCAGGAGCGCCGTCTTCCGCATCTAATCCATCTGCTGCCAAAGCTGCATTTATTGTCGGGTCATCAAAACCAAGTGCACTTCTATTAAATTCTCTAACTGCCCAAGTTAATTGTACTTCTATCGAGGAAGTACTCTCTAAGTCAAAAACATATACTCCTTCAACCCAATCTTGTTGGTCAGCCGTTGCATCATCAGCACTTGAATAATCATCACATGTTTCGCTGTTAAACGAGCAAGTAGACATTCCCGCTGCTGATACAAAAGGAACAAATATTTGGATCAAAAAACAACTCATCAATACGATTGAAGTGATTCTTTGGGTGTTTGAACTGTGCCGCTGCGACTCCGCCATAAACCTGTTATGTTCCAAGACATTGAAAGGAGTTACCCTTCACAGGTTTGTTTATGGTAGGTGTTGAGAAGAGGATTTCGTCGGCATCACTTGTTGTTGAAAAGGGGCATGGAGAGGCCTTATACCATCTATTGAAGGAAAAAAAATGGTTAAATCCCAAAATGCAACCAAAAGAAACTGCTAATGGGTTTTTGGCTATTCCAATTAATGAAAAATGCCCCATTACGGAAGTTGAAATAAACGCCTTTTTGAACAGGGATGCAATTGGAATTAGATTTGAAAATGTCATCTTACATTCTAGCCCTCCATCCGTTAAACCTCATTCAAGATTACAAGAATCAATAACCCGATGGTTGGAAAAGAATCTTGAGATTGGTGAAAGGGAATCAAAGGCTGAAGTAATGGCCGAACTAATGGCGGAGGTGCCAACAAAATGGGAACGACTAGGCGACCTAATACTTCTTCCACAAACAGCATTTGAGAGCAAACAATGGTCTGCTATTATCTCTGACAAAAATCAATTGTCATTATGGAAATGTATTGCTGAAGCCCTTAAAGCAGAACGGGTTGGGAGGCAGAAAAATATTCGCAATGATGTTGAACGTTCATCTCAAGCACAATTATTGCTGGGTGATTCATCATGGGTTGAACTGCTGGATTATGGAGTGAGGTTTGGTTTTGATGCTTGTAAGGTAATGTATTCTTCTGGAAATGTTACTGAGCGTCATCGTATCGGAAATATGGATATGAAGGGAGAAACAATCGTTGATTGCTATGCTGGAATTGGCTATTACACACTCCCTATGCTGGTACGAGGGGGTGCTAAATTGGTTCATGCTTGTGAATTAAATCACTATTCAATTACTGCATTAGAATGGGGTGCTAAGACGAATAATGTTTCTGATAGATTAATTATTCATCAGGGCGATAATGCCATTTCATTGACTGAATTAGAAGGTATTGCTGACCGATGTCATTTGGGATTGTTGCCAAGTTCACAACCGACTTGGAAATTAGCCATTGCTTGTCTAAAGGAAAAAGGAGGAATCTTGCATATCCATATGAATGTGGAAGAAGAGAAAATCGAACAGTGGATCAATTCTACTATTCACTCATTACAACAATACGTAATTGAATTGAAACGAAATTACAATGTTGAAGTATTGCACTTAGAGAAGGTCAAATGGTTTGCCCCAAGGGTAAGACATGTTGTATTAGATGTCGAATTTATTCACTATGACTAGCATGCTCTTCACTAATTGCTCGCATTAATGCAAGTGCATGTCCAAAGATTGCCATTGCTACAACTGCATGAATTAGACTAACCCAAGCCATTTTTGCGAACATTTCTCCTAGTCCGTATTGAAGAAACCAAGCGGTAGCAAGTCCAAATGACATTCCTTTGAGTTTCTTATTTTCACTCTTTGACATTATTACCAAAGCGACTACTGCGAAACAAGCGAGAAGACCGATTTGTGCTGCATATGCATGAGAGGCTGCTACGTCATAATCACTGAACCTCGCTAATCCTGTTGAGGCTTGTCCTAGAGTTAATACAATTACCAAAATTGTTGCAAATTTGGCAAACTTTAGCATATCTGGCTTGACTACATTACTTTCTGTCATAAATTGAGATACTATCACTGCCCATATGAGTCTATTGTATCGATAGCACTTTGGCCGCACTATTCTTGAGGGAAGATGCTTTCAGCATGACATGGTTGGGCGCTGGGTCATTCTGATTACTCTCAATTTACTTTTGTTTTCGAGCATTCCAATCATGGCTATAGCCGATGCTGAAGAACAACCGATTTGGAGAACTGTAGGAATTGACCCTCTCACATGGACTGATGGTCCTGTTGAAGAGGATACTCCGATGAAAGAGTCCTATTATGGTAATGCTGTGTTTGAGATTGAAGTCTCATATGTTCCAGGGCATTTTGAAGATAGAGTTGATGGTATCGTCACTTTAGAATTATTTGAACAATGGGCTCCAATCACAACTCAAAATATGATTGAGCACATTGAAATGGGCCTCTATGATGGAATCTTCTTTCACAGAGTAATTGATGATTTCGTTACTCAATCAGGCGACCCTGAATGTAAAGCAATAGGAGC
>JABIGP010000088.1 GCA_018650105.1 Methanobacteriota archaeon | reverse complement strand
GCCACTTCGTCGCCCAGACCTTATTTGAGAGAGGTCATAGTATTAGATTGATAGATAGTCAACAAATAATTGGCTTGCCGAAACAAATTGACTTCATCCAATCTCCAATTGAAACGGATTCTGTTAAACAAATGGTTTCTGGATTTGAAGTGGTGGTAAATTGCCTACCTGGAAGAATTGGCCATGCAGTACGCGCACCACTCCTATCTTGCCAAGGAATGTTAGTAGCAGATTTGGCATTTACATTAGAAGACCCAAGGGAACTGAATCAATTAGCGATTGATAATAATTCAACCATGATTTACGATGTTGGAATAGCCCCAGGTCTTTCTAACGCCTTATTGATGGATGCACAGTGCGATTTTCCTTCTTTACAAAGCGCAAAGATTTGGGTTGGTGGAAATCCACAAAAGCCCGATGACGAATGGTCATACATGGCACCATTTTCTCCTTCTGATGTAATTGAAGAATACACGCGTCCAGCGAGAATCAGAAGAAGTGGAGTCAATGTATCCGAGCCGGCATTAACTGAGCGACACGCAGTATCTGTACCAGGATATGGGCAAATGGAAGCTTTCCTAACCGATGGACTACGTTCATTATTAGATACAATTCATTGTGATGAATTATTAGAATATACAGTTCGTTGGCCGGGCCACATTGAACATTATCTTGATGGAAATTTTTCAGAAGATGAACTCATCAATGCTTGGAAATTTGACCAAGACAGGCCTGAATTTACCTGGCTCGCAATTGAGGCGAATTCTGAGCAAGCAAAGCGCCGTTGGGACATTATCGATGAAGGAAAAGAAGGTTGGTCTTCAATGGCAAGAACAACAGGGCTGGTCACCGTTGAAGTTGCAGAAATGTTAGCAGAAGGACTGATCGAACAATCCGGAGTAATGCCGCCAGAGATACTCGGCCAATCTAAACAATTGTTAGGCCGACTTACCACCGCGATGAGCGATAACGGGGTTAAGATCACTCGGAGCGATTGAAATGGAAAAGTCAAAGATTGACAAATTACTTGAAAATCCCCTTTTCAAATCGTTCATTTTTTATTCAATATTTAGGGCATTTTATGGAACAGGCATACTATTCATAACATGGTTATTTGCAACAAATACCGAAGCACCACTTTGGTTATCGGGTGTTTTCTTATTGTGTTCAATGGTATTTTCTCGAGTATTGATGAAGAAAATAAAAAAGCACAAGTCTTCAAAAATTATTGCAGAATAATTTGAGTTACACAATGTCGCGTATTTTAGTAAAACCGGCAATAGGTTTAACGCCTATTTTTTGTATTATTGACCATGGAAGGAGTCGGCAACCAACCCCAAAACGAAACCCCACCTACCCTTTTTGTCGGGAATATTGCTCCATCAACATCAATCTCCGCAGCAAGCCCACTGGAAAATAATCAAGATGCGAGCACAATATCCCAAAGCGGTTGGACGTCTTCAAAGGCGACATTTCGCAAGTATTACCTCATACCTTCCTTGCTTTTTTCAGTACCAGGCCATATTACAGTATTAGGTGTGGTAACGGACTCTTATGAATTAGAATGGACTGGAATAGATCTATGGATGGCTTCACCAATTATAGCCATTATCGTTTTAGCTATTTTTCTAATTATTGGAATTAGTAAAAAAAACAAAAGTATTCTTTATGCAGTATTAGCGGGATTAATTACTGATACGGTCATCTGGTTTCTTTCAGTATACTATTATGCGCACTTCAAATATGGCGGCTGGTAAACTTCGACAGATGATTTTACAACAACACGCAAAAATAACTCCCTACCAGAAGGATTATTCTTCAGTAGAATCGTCTTGCAGCCCTTCGAACGCAGCACGAAGTTCTTCAACATCAATACGGTTGTCTTCATTACTATCAAAGGCCTTGATAATGGAAGAGATTTGTCCAGGGGAAAGGAAGTCTCCAACCAGTGTTTGAAGCCCTTTGTGTAATTCAGGTCCATTGATTGAACCATCAGAATCGCTATCAATTTGAGCAAATAAGTCATCAACAGAAAGGTCCTTTTCCGCCAAACAAGATGCAAGTTTTTGCATAGAATCATTCATTGTCCATTGTTGCTCGTCATCACCCGAGTTATCGCTCATAGTCTTGACAGTGGAGGTGTAATCAAAAACCCTTTGTCATCGAGAAAATCTACATCTCGTGATTATTCACTCAGAACTTCGCCTGTTTGAACCGCCCATAAACGAGCGTATATGCCGCCCAAATCAACCAATTCTTGATGCTCGCCACTCTCGACAATTTTACCACCATCCAGAACGATAATTCGATTAGCATAACGAATTGTTGAAAGGCGATGTGCGATGATCATAGTAGTTCTATTATCAGAAATTTTTGTT
>JABIGP010000235.1 GCA_018650105.1 Methanobacteriota archaeon | reverse complement strand
GTGGCACTAATCAATGACCCAGTTCTTGCAAAATTCGCAGTAGATTCGAATAGTAAATATTCATTAGAACAAACCGTTGCTTTGGTAAAGAGAATCAAAGCATGGGGGCAGAAGTGAGGTGAGATGAATGTGGACACGTAAAGCATCATTCACATTTACGGGTGGAATATCCCTTATTCTAATCGGTATGATGATTTCAAATCATCAAATGATGATTTTAGGATTTGCATTCGTTGCATTCATTGTTGTAAATTCATGGATTTCTGGACATGGGGATGTAGAAGTACAAAGAAAACTAAGTGCTGATAATTTGTACAAAGGAGACGATCTCTATGTTGAACTCCTAATTACCAACCGTAGTAATCGTAAGACACAATTGCTTGAAGTATACGACAATATTCCTCACGAAATGAAATTACGAAGTGGATTAAATCAGATGCAATTGAATTTGCGTCCAGGTGAAAGTGCTCGCATTCGTTATGTTCTGAGATGTCCACTACGTGGCCACTATTCAATCGGTCCTGTTTCACTACGTGCCCGAAATACATTCAATCTAGGCGTTGAAGAGATGTATGTTGATCATCACTCCGACATTGTAATTTTCCCACAAATCAAGGATATCGAAGAAGCATTCCTTCGTTCTAGAACCCCTAAAATGTACACTGGTGCAACAACATTGAGAACACCAGGTCAAGGTTCAGAATTTTATTCATTGCGAGAATATGTGCCAGGTGACCCTTTCAAAAACATCAATTGGAAAGCATATGCACGTACTGGTGAATTGATGGTAAATGAAAAGTGTAGAGATGCTGTTACAGACCTATACATTTTACTTGACAGCAGAGATGTAGCGAGAATTGGAACAGTTCTAAAGAATCCTCTAGAGATGAGTTGTGTTTCATCTGCTAGCCTTGCAGCATTCTTCATACAGCGCAGAGATTCTGTCGCATTGGCAATATATGGTGATGGATTATCATATCTGCCTCCAGATACTGGTGACAAACAATACTTCAAGCTCTTGAGTGCACTTGCAGGGGTTACTCCAAAAGGAAATATGCCGCTACAAGCGGTTACTAATTCATTGAGTGGAAGATTTAGTCGAGGCTCTCCTGTTTTCATTATTTCTAGTTGTGAAGGTGATGGAACAGTTCCAGCAGCAGTTCGTGACTTAGTTGGTCGCGGCCATGAAGTGACCGTTCTCAGCCCATCTAGTATTGACTTTGAAAGATTGGTCTCACGAATCCCAAGAATGTCATATGAGGTTCTAAAATTAGAAAGACAAAATCGTTTGACTACATTGGCAGGTTCCGGCGCACAGGTCATTGATTGGATGCCAGACATGGACTTGTCTCAAGCATTAATGCAGGTAAGGGGGTACTGAAATGGCAAGTGAAGTCGGTGTTCAGTCAGATGTTACAATGACGGGAGGAGTCGGTGCCCGTACTCTGCATCTAAAATTACTGAGAAAGCAATGGCAAATTCTTGCATTGCAAATAGTGGCTACTGTTGCTTTGATAGCGATGTATCTTGAGGTAGTCTCAACATATGTCGTTGGCTCAATTGACCATACCATGCTATTTGACTCAATTGAATTAATAATTGGTGACCAACTGCCTTTAGGTGATTGGTTAACAGGCGAAGGAAGAGAGGGATTAGGTCGCTTTTTCGTTCCTCTTGTATTGGGACTGACCATTGGTGGTGGAATGGCTTTCCTTGCATTCCAATCACCACAGACTCAACAGAGAATAAAACTTGGATTTATTATTACAATGATTGTAATGCTAGTAGGTCGTTTGATAATTTCATGGTTAACCGGAATGTTGTTTTCTTTTGATTTGCGTTTGCCATCAGATTCTGAACTCCAAACATTACAATGGCCATTGTTGATGATAATGTCACTAGTTATCCTCTTCATCTATCTACTTCCTGTGATAATGGGTACAAGAGGGATATGGGGATTAAGTCGTCGTTCAATTGCGTGGGCAATAGGATTTACTTTGATATTCTTGGGAATTCATGCCATCTTGACCTTCCCACTAATCAAAGGACAACTCGGTTCATATGGGGCACAATTTGCAACTCTTGAAAGTCAAGTTAGCAATCCCACTATTGGATTATTTGGATTCAAATTAGTTACTCAAGAACAATTTAACTTGATCGCAATCGCAATTCTGATTATGGTGTTCCAAGAATCATCCTATGGTGTAATCCGCTATCTTGAATATGCTTACCGACTACCTGAATCATGTAAGAGAGACCCAGAATATGTACGTCAGATGGACAATTTACTAAACGGTCATCTACGACATACTATTGGATTCTTAGGTTTGACAGCGATTGCAACTATGGTTGCATTAGGATTCCATAGTGTATTGTTAGAACTTGTCAGTAATACAACAGGTTCGCAATGGGCCGGGCAAGTAAGTGAATCAATTGAATTGACATTGACTTACGGCTTGGTAATTTCTGCATTGATGTTCTTATCTCTAATGGCCGTAATGCGTTTCTTTATCCCATGGCAGAGAGTTTGGGGTCTAATTCAATCTCGTTTACCGAGTAATGAAACTGCACAAGATACCGGCAAAGAGTTCGCACAAATTGATATTTGAATTCAATCGCTGTGAATTGATTGAATTAATCGACTAATTATTTCAGATAGCATTAGCAATGCCATTGGCAATAAGCACCATTCTGCAATAAGGGTTAACCATTGAGGAGAACCTTGTGATTGAAAATAGGATGCAATATCTGAGTGAAAGAAATAGAGTGTGGCAATTACAGAAACAAGGAGAATACGCTCCAACCACATTGGAAAATGGCGACCTTGTTTTTCATTGCGTCCTGCAAGCGTCACACTCAAAACAAATCCTCCAATATCTTGCTAATACTCAGCTCACATATCCAATCCGCTAAGCTTTGCTTCTAATGCGGATAATGCTGGGTCCATCGCGATATCCTTCGGTTCATTTCTATGATCCCATGCGGCATCCAAACGTGCTAATTCCGCTTCCAACATCGCTCTTTCATCTTCCTCATTCAAACTTCCTTGCTCTATGAGTGCAGGTGTTGTTGGAGGTGCAACATATGTTGCAGTAGTACTTTCAGCATTATCTTCGGGTGTTGGCATTTGTTGCCACCCATCTTCATCGTGTTCTAAAGAACTATCAGATTCTATTTCATCATTAACTACCTTATCCAAAGATACTGGAACATCTCCTGCCAATGTAGGCTCCATATGTTCAATCATTTCTTGGTTGACATCAATTCGTTGATCGGTTGGTAAATTATCTCTTTCATATGGCAATAAACCATCTCTTTGGAATTCCCACATTATGCCACTAGGTGTTCCGTCAGATAAGCCACTTGCATCGAGTTGAGTAATCAATTCTTCAAGAACCCGCGCAGTTTCTTCGAGTGAAATAGATTCACCAGCATCTCTCTGGTCAGCCTCTAGATAAATATCATCCAGTGCAACACGAATTAACTTGTGAGTTGCCTTTGCAATACTTGGAAGAGATTCAGGACGGTTACAATTTGCTAATAGAGCTTCTATTTCATCCACAGGTGCGCCAAGTTTGGCTAATTGTTCAAGGACATTACGCAGACGACGTAGCATTGTAATAGAACGGTCGAAATCTTCGAGCAAATTCTCCAAATCAACAATCAAATGTCCAACTGTATCACCCAGTTGATGTTCTAATCTCTGTTGTACAGACCAACGTGCCAAACCTCTTACAGCGCCAGCAGTTTGGGGTACTTGTCTTTCAAGCAACGACATGACTTCATTGGAAAGTAGATGTCTTGGAGTAGTGGCTACATGGTCAACGGTTGATTGAATCACTTGTAGTGCTCGTTCAACTGCTCTATCTAACAATGTAACAGAATATCCTAATCCACGAGCAGTTTCAAGACGAGAAAGTACAGGTCCTAGGCCTTCAAAGGTCGTAGCATCGTCCAATAGTGCTTGAGCCAATGGTTCTTCAGCAAGGCGGGCACGAATTCTTTCAGCTTCTTGGATATCTAACAATGCTTCTTCATGTGCTTGACTCAAATCTTCAGCCTTATCTATCAATGACAATAACTCAGCCTCACTTTGCCCTTTACGAGCCCCAAGGTCACCTAATTCCCGTAATACTTGGCGTCTCTCATCCATTAATTCACGCAACTCAGCTTGCACTTGACTATGTCTTGCTTCATCTTGAGCAAGACGATTACGATTTTCTTCCGCTCTACGCCTACTCGCCTTACTTTCAGCATCAATTTCTACCAAGGTTGTATTGGCAACATGAATTCTTTCTTCTAACTGAATCAATTCAGCCTGAGCCCTTGCATGTCGTTCACGAGTTGTTTCAACTTGCTCTTGTAATACACGAAGGCGACGTTCATCATCATCAGACTGTTGACGGATAATGGATAATCTTTCACTTCCTTCATCAAGGGATGAATTTAATTCCGCCTCTTTAAGTGCCATTTCTTGTATTGCATCTCTAAGTGCCTCACTTGACTCTGAATCTCCCAATGCCTTGGCTAATTGACTTGCCCTTTCACTTACTTGGTGTTCTAATTCATTTACTCTCTTCACCAATCGTAGCGCTCTTGAATCTGCATCTTCACTCTTAGAAACCGCTTGAGATAATTCAACCTGCATAGAATTTAGCGATGCATTTGCTGATTCTAGTGCAGTCATTCTCTCGTCACTACTTTCATTCACTTGACGAGCAATACTTTGTGCAGTAGTTTTTGCGGTAACTGCATCATTTAACTTTACTTTTAGTGAGGCATTACTCTTGGAAAGTTCATCGATTTGGATTTCAGCAGACTCTAACCTTCTTCTCAATCCAGCATCAACAGCCGGAGCAGTTTCAGCCTTTACCTCGGAAAGTCCTTGGGAAACAACATCTCTTGTCGTCTTGAATTTTGCAGACTTCCTTGCATTACGCAAAGCCTCAACACCAATTTCAAAACCCATAATGAGGTTAATTTTTTGCATTAAGGTGTCTCTACGAGATTCGGAACGGGTTCTGATTGTAGAGATCAAATCCCTCAAATCTGCAAGAGTAAAATCATCAACATTTCCGCTTTCACTCGATACGATTGTACCAGTAGGCAATCTGTGTAGTTTGAGAACTCTCTTTGAGTCGGTTAACCTCAATACCGCCTCTTCAAATGAAACATTAGGTGGTGCAGAAATCGCTACAGGTATTCCATTACTCAATACCAGTGAAACAGCAGTATTTTCAGTAATTCCTGATTTTATGTGCCCAGTAACTTGTTCACTAACTGCAGCCTCAAGCATTGAGATAATAGCGCCAGGTCCACCTTTGCCTTCACGCATTACGAATCCATCAGGAATTTCAGAGCCCAAAGCGCCAGTGCTTCCAATCTCTCCATCAAGTGCGATGGATGCAGCATTAACAATTCTTGAATGGTCTGAATTAGCTTCGGTCCATACAGCAATAGCGATTTCACCTGCCTGTGCAAGTAATAACGCGCCATCAGCAGTGTGAAGTGTCCAATGACCTTCATTGGTTAAGCCAAGATTTTTTGATAATGTGCTTCTACTAGCGATTGTAGTGCCAACTTGTGCAGCAAGCTCCTCTGCATCACCTGGCAATTCGCCAAGATTGTCAATTAGCATTCCAGCATCAACAGCAATCGCTCCTCGAACTGTAATGTTTTCACAAATAGTCCGTAGAACTGATGAAAGGTCACGTGATAATAGGCGCTCAACAACATCTCCACGAGGAAGTAATCCTTGGCGATCTGCATTGAATTCAAAGGCTTCGGGAATAATGTCAGCAACGCTGCCCAAACCTGCCATAGAATACTGCACAGCCTCTAATCTAGCGCCAGCACCTTCAATCTCTTTGAGTCTGATTTTCGCCTCATCTCCTGCCAGTAAATACTTACCAGTGCCACTTTCACATATCCAAGCAACAATTCTTCCAGCGCGAACTAATCGATGTCCTGACGGAGTCTTTCTACGGCCAAGCCATGTAGTAATGATTCCATGGTCAAATGGTTGAATTGAACCATCCTCGACGGATATTTTTTCTTTGATAGGCTTTCCAATTGGTAGGTCAAACATGGGTATCAACTCATTTGTATTGTCGCAATGATGCGACGGTCTCGGTCCAAAGCATGGCGCCATCTGGCAAGACGGCCTCCTTTTCCACTTAGCACGACGATTCTATTTGGGGAGGCGATGTCTATCATCATTCTCTCTTGACCCTCGCACCAAATTTCAAACACATCGCCAATTTTGCTGGCATATGCGCATTCTAGTGCTGCAGTAGTTATCTTAATCGCCTTCTCCAAAGGCGGTAAAATGCCTTCATCTCCAACGCTTGCAAGCAGATGTCCATTATCATCTATTAGCATAGCCTGATCAACCCCTTCAATTCGAAGTAATCCGGCTAGAACTCGTTGCAACATGGATGCTCAATTTCGTTGTCAGCGTTGTAGCCTTCAAGAACCTTTGTGTTTCTATCCCCCTAAAGGGGGATTTAACGACCCAAATTAATTTTCCAACTGTAAAACAAGCGAAATTCAATCGCGGAACACTCAAAACATCCTATTTTCCGCGAAATTTACAAAATATCATGGACTTTATTCAGTCACCAGAATCATGAAAATAGAACCTCGGCAATAATGCATTTATTGAATATTATTGAAATGAAAATAGCAATTGAAAAATTAATTTTTCAATTGAAAAACACTACATTATTATTTTGAATAATTAATCAGATTTAACATTTAAGTAATGTCACTTGCTAAGTATTGTCATGGCCGCTAATTCACCTTGCCACCGTTGTGATAGAACTCCGATTGAAATGAATGTAAGTGCTAGATTTTTGGAATGTTTTTGCGGACCTTGTTGTCCAACCCATGGATTTAGATGTAAACATGATTTTGAATGGGTATGCATCGATTGTCAGAACGATTGTACAGGCAGACATCCAAAATGTAGAGATTGATAGAAACCAATCGGAAGGGATTGCTTGAAAAAAGGCGAAGTATCGCCTTGTGACATGACAGGAGGGAGTTCAGCCTTTAGCGTGCCACAGTGCGATGCGTGTGAACACCCAGCGGTTGTTGAGCAGGCTTATTCAGGCAGAATCCTTTGTAGCAAGCATCTGGCAAAGTCGGTGCGGAAAAAGATCAGTAAGGAATTACGACAACAATTGACTTTAGCTAAAGGTAAAACAACCACAATTTTTGTAGCCATTTCAGGCGGTAAAGATTCTGCGGTCTTACTGGACTCATTAGTTGATTTACTTGGAAACAATCCGGATGTTAGAATCGTAGCAGGAACAGTTGATGAGGGAATAGAAGGTTATCGTCCACCATCACTCATTTGCGCACAGGAATTATGCGATAGGCTTGGAATTGAATTCATTACAGTATCATATCCAGAATTATCATTCCATGAAATGGACGAGGTGGTTCGTCGTTTGCCAATGGTAACTGCAAAACATAGAGATGCTCCAAGATTAGCATGTTCATATTGCGGAGTATTTCGACGACAGGGAATTAATCACTTAGCCGCAAGTATTGATGCGGATGTTATCGCATTGGGTCATAATTTAGATGATATGGCACAAACGGTGATGATGAATATGTCCAATGGTGATTTGGAAAGAACTCTCCGTCTTGCACCTCATGCAGCATCATTAGTTGAAGGATTAGCACCACGAATAGTTCCACTTAGATGGGTTCCTGAACAAGAAGTGCATCTCTATGCGCTTCATCGTGATTTACCTCTTCACCATGAAGAATGTCCAAATGCACAGGGTGCATTGAGATGGCGTCATAGAGACTTAGTAGCACAAATGGAAGCAGATACTCCAGGTACACGTCATTCATTATTGCATATGGCAGACCAAATCAAAGGCCTACGTGATCAAGTTGAACAATTGGGTGGCAGAAACAATGCGCCAGGTCAAGCAAAACCTTGCAAGGTTTGTGGTAATGTCACTTCAGGAGAGCAATGCAAAGCCTGTGACATGAGGGATTTGTTAGCGAATGATGAGGAATAGTCCTCAGATTCTTCGGCGTAATTTTTCCATAGCCGAATCTGCCTTTGACAATAATTCCAAACATTCGGTAATCTTACCGATTCCAAGTGCTTCTTCAGCTAGAGCAATTGATTGTTCACAATCCCTTCGGTCATCATCAGTTACTTTGATGAATGCCGCCTCACATTGATTGCGCAGTATTCTCCATTCATCCATTACGAAATCATACAATTCCAAAGCATCATCGCTAGCACGTCCTTCTTTATCGAGTTCTTTGGTCATCCTTTCGAGCAGAGTTGCAGCATGAGTCCACTGTTTTTCATCAGCAGCAGCATCAATTTCATCAAGTTTTGACTGCCAAACCTTTACATCATCTCTTGATTCAAATTGTTGCTTTAATTTCTTGCGCTGGCGTAAGGCTTTGCGAACCTCATCCATTGCAGCACGTTCAGCAATAATTGTCCTAACGACTCCGTCTGCCAAACCCATTGCTTGACTTGCATTACCCTTTTCCAACTCATCTTGCGCATTAGATAATCGTTTTTTCATGTCTGATGTGTCAAGACCATCGGTTTGCTTGAGTTGCCGATTTGCTTCACTAACCGATTCCTCTGCTTTGGCTTGAGCATCTCCATCCGCAGCCAATTGCTGAGGAATTACTACAGCGTATTCAAAAGCATCCTTCGGTTTTTCAGATGATAATTTTTCCTTGGCATCATTTAACATTTCAACTAAGTGTCCAACTCCATCTCCAGTTTTTCCACTTAGTTGCCGTGATGCCTCTGTTATTGCATTTTCAGCAACACGCCACCATTCAATAATTTCATTAGCACTCTTTTTGGCTTGTCTAAACAGTAATTCTCCATCGCGTAGTGAGCCTAATTCCACTTCTCTAACCCCTGCTGCAAAAGCCTTTCTTGGCCGCTTGGCAATAGGTGCGATTTCCTCTGCTGCTTCAACAGCATCAAGTGCATCTTGCATAATTATTTCAACATCACCAGCAAGTGAAATTGAGCGTTCAATATTTTCCTCAGCATCATCTAATAATCTCATACCAAATTCAGGGTCAATATGCCCTTCCTCTTGAGCAGTAGTAACTAAACTACTGGCTTGATCAACAGCAGCACCTTGTGCCTTCAATTCCAATAATTGGTTTTCAATTCGGTCCAATCTTTTTCTAAATTTCTTTCGAATCTCTTTTTTGTCATCGCCCTTTACCCAAGTATAGGAGACTTCTGCGAAGCATAACATGAGAATTGAAACTGTAACAATCCAATGCAGTGTCATTTGTTCGGGCATTTTTCCAATAAACAATGAAAACGAAGTGAGACAGCCTACGCCTGACATCAAAGAGCGAAAGCGAAGAACTCCGAGGTTGCCCTGCAGAGTTTTTGTAGAAGAATTATAGCAACTTAGTGCAATAATTACCACCAATGCACTTCCTAATGTCTCAGCAGATAGTGTGAAATCAAAATTTAATGCTCCAATCATTAACAAAATTGGCCAAACGATACTCGCTCCGCCACCAACTCTTGAACGCGCCTTTGCATCATCGACAACTATGTCTTGAACAACCACTCCCCAAATTAGGATGATAATAGGTAATCCTAATCCCGAAATAATTCCACTCTTTCCCTCTATTGCAGAATTGAGTGCTGGCCAGGCCAACCATATTGCAGCGCCTAGTAATGTAAATGCACTGAAATTTACCAGATTATTCATCTTTTGATGGCGCATTAATTTCTCGGCTTGAATCGCTTTTTCAACATCAGCCCATGCTTCCATAATTAGACCTCGTAAGCAATCAGCCATAACAATCACTCAACATTGTTTAGTGGCAATGTTCAATACCGACTCGCGCTGGCTTGTTGAGAAGAGGGAATAATATGGCGGGACTCATCACGATGGACGACCTAACAAATGAGCAAATCATCAATATTTTAGATGATGCAACAAGACTATTGCCAGTGGCCAAAGGAGAACTGTATTTGCCACTATTACAAGGACGGATTTTAGGTAATCTATTTTTCGAACCAAGCACGAGGACTCGGATGTCATTTGAGACCGCAATGAAGCGTTTAGGTGGAAATGTTGTGAACTTGGGAGATGTAAAAAACTCCTCTGTTGTCAAAGGAGAAACTCTCTTTGATACCATTCAAATGGTCGATGGATATACCGATATTATTGCAATGCGCCATCCAAGACAGGGTGCTGCACAATACGCACAAGATTCAGCAAGAGTGCCAATAATGAATGGCGGAGATGGCGCTGGGCATCATCCAACCCAAACAATGCTAGATTTGTTCACGATTCGACAAGCACATGGAACTCTTGAAGGATTGAAGGTAGTATTAGCGGGCGATTTGAGATATGGAAGAACAGTACATTCTCTCTCACACGCATTAACTAGATTTGGGTGTGAATTAGTTTTGGCAAGTCCAAATTTGTTGAAGATGCCGGAAGAGATTGTTTCCGATCTCAGAGAACATGGTGCAAATGTAGTTGAAACCGAGGACCTCCTCGGTTCTATCAATGATGCTGATGTTGTCTATATGACGCGCATACAGAAGGAACGATTTGCAGATGAAGATGAGTATGCGCGTTGTGCAGGAGCATACAAATTACATGCAGACCACCTATCAGAAGTGAAATCAGAGATGATTATTATGCATCCTTTGCCAAGAGTTGATGAAATACATGCAAGTGTTGATTCGACACGTCATGCTTGCTATTTCAATCAAGCATTCAATGGTGTAGTTGCTAGAATGGCACTGATTTGCTATCTTCTAGAGGTCGCCGTTCCCATGGATGTTGAATCACAAGGAGGTGTAATCTGATGTCAAATGAGCATAGTATGCGCCGTGTAACAGCAATTCGTAATGGTACAGTGATTGACCACATTCCATCAGGACAAGCGCTAAGAGTTCTTGAGATGCTTGGAATTGGCGGGAAATCTTCAGTGCCAGTATCTTTGGTAATGAATGTCCCATCAAAGAAGATGGGTGCTAAGGATATCATCAAGGTCGAAGACCGTGAATTAACTCAAACAGAATTAGACCGACTTGCTTTGGTTGCACCCGATGCCCATGTCGCTATTATTAGGGCATATTCTGTAGCAGAAAAATTGACAATTAACTTAGGAAGCGAAGTGTCAAATGTTGTACGTTGCACTTTCTCTAATTGTATTACTACAAATCTTAGAGAACCGCTACCTCATCGCCTTAAGGTAATCAGCAGAGATCCTCTTCACATCCGTTGTCACTATTGTGGACGTCCACAGGATTTGGATGAACTAATCAAGAATGTATTGTGATTTCACAAATCTATCAGACCTTGTGCCTTAATTGCACTTAAATCTAGGTTTCCAGGTAATCCCAAGTCAACCGGCAATCCACCCAATGTAACAACAATTCCAGTAAGATGTGTGTATAGACAAACTGGAAGTTTTGCTTCTTCACCTTTCAATGTCTTCCATCCACTTGATTTCTTGGCAATTGCGATTTGCAATCCATTTCCAACATCATGTGCAATCCAAGCGTTTGCTTGCCAAGCGTGTTTCTTCAATTTATTGTTTATGAGTTCAGGAGCAGGTGTTACATTATGCATCTTTGCCCAAGCATTAACCCAATCAAGATTAGAATCAATACACCATTCCATCCCAGTTTCTTCTGGCAAAGAATATTTTGTGTTATTTATTAATGCCAAATGGCGAATGAATGAACGAATATGAGGATGGCGTGAATTGGTGTTAAATAATTTTTCAGTTTGATCTGCTGCAGTATGAATTCGCGCCTCATCATGACTAATTAATGCACGAACTAAGTTCCCGTGTGGCCAATTGACAATCTTATTATCTGCGATGAATTTCTCGAGTAAATTGATTGCTCGTTCGTATTGTCCTTCTAGCCTTAATCTGGCGATATCACCTAAGAATTGCATTCTTCCTGCAGGATTATCACGCGGTTTTAGGGCGCTTACAGAAGTACCAGTACTCACTCTTTTTATCAGGTCCATGTTTCTTTTAGTCAATGGATCAACGGCAAGTATTGTGTGAAATTCCGGTGCTAATTTTCTTGATTTAGGACTGAGAATACTCGCACACCATTGTAATCTAGCACTTTCAATGTCATCATCGGGTAAGAATGCCAAACGAGGTTTTGCTTCAGCTAAGTCTCTTTGAGCAAGACTTGCAGCAGTCAACATCTTTCTTGCAATTTGAGCTTCCACTCCACCTCTTAAAGCAAGCAAGGAAATAGCCTCTTCTTCTGCTTCATCCCATCTACCTAGACTACTATAGACGGTCATCTTTGCACTTATTCGCCTAACGAGGTCAAGTCCTTCGAGTTCTTCTCCATGTCCTGTTAGGATGATATCAAGTTGTTTGAACAATCTATCCCACTGGTCATCCGCTATTAGTTGTGAAAGCGGTTTTTGTTTGAGGTATATTTTATCCTCTAATTGAGTTAACATCTCTCTATTTTCACTCATTGAAGCATCGAAATTAATATCTTCTAATTTACTCCCTTTATTGAGAGAGCCGAACCATACAAAGAGGAAAGAAACCTGTCCACCAGCGGCTAACATCCATGTTAATTCTTCCAAGCCATCTTTCGTTAGAACGCCACAAACGCTATTTTCCCAAGTTCCACATGCTTCACCTTGAGGAAGAAAACTAGAGTCCCAGAATGTAATCATAGCCAGTGAAAGTAATAGCATACTTTGCCCAGCAAATCCAGTAAAGCAGAAATTGAGAACCTTTGCTTGGACAGAGATTTCTGCCCTCAATAATCTTGAATCAGCCAATTTTATGCCCCCTCTTCCAGAAACATCCTGGATATCAAGGAAAAGAATTCTTGCAACTTCATATACGAATAGGAAACCAATTAATGCCACGTTGAGAAGAAGGAAAAGGAGGATACTGGTGACCATTGGAACTCTAATGCCTGCTTGTGGAATATTAGAAAACAATTCAATTAATCCAAATCCAAGCAGTCCTCCTTCTTCCATTATCGTTGACTGAATACTATATTCTGGAAGTGATAAGACCTTGTCAGAATGAACAAGCAAATTCGGGTCATATGCTAAAACGATAAGTGAAACAACTGTGTTAAATGCAACAAATGGCATAGCAATCAAGTTCCATTTAACTATTGAAGCGATTGCTATTTGTCGTGTTGAAGGTATATGATTGTGAAATGGTGAAGATTCACCAGCAGCGATTTTTTTGCTAGATTGATGTAGTGCTTGCCAAGATGAACCAAGTATTCTTCCGTAGGCTAATACCGCTGGTGCGAAAGCAGTAAACGCGGCAATAGAGAATATTCGACTTGATGAAACATTCTTGATGTCCAATACTATCACAATTGCAGCGACTATGGCGAACCATAGAATCGTCAACAGCAAATAGGAATAAGTTCTCCAAATAGAAGAATCTTGTAATGTTGCT
>JABIGP010000090.1 GCA_018650105.1 Methanobacteriota archaeon | reverse complement strand
TGATAGCCTAATGCGTAAGGGCAATGTTATGCAGGTAGTTGTTTTAGCCGGAGGAGTAGGCTCAAGATTACGGCCTTGGACCAATCAGATTCCTAAACCACTATTGCCAATGTTGGATAAAACATTACTCGAAAGAGTTGTTGAAGGAATACCTAATGATTTAGTTGATGAAGTCATAGTTGCTGGAGGATACAAAGTAGATATAATTCGGCAGTATTTTGCAGATAAAGAAGTTGATTTTGATGTTACTATTGTACCTGAAGATGGGCCACTGGGAACAGGTGGGGCGCTTGCAAATTGTTCGGACGTTGTTAGTGGAACATTTGCTTGCTTTAATGGTGATATCGTTTCTTCATTGGATATTAGTCCTGTACTTGACTTGCACAAGAAAAATGGCGGTATTGGAACGCTCGCACTATGGGAAGTTGAAGACCCAAATCGCTTTGGAATTGTTGGATTGGATGAAAACTCAAGGATTACTCAATTCAAAGAAAAACCAAAAAAGGAAGAGGTTTTTAGCAATTTAATAAATGCAGGTTCATATGTATTAGAAGATGATATTTTTGAAATAATGCCCAAAGGAAAGCATTCTATAGAAAGAGAGGTATTTCCAGGACTTGCAGCAGATGGCCAGTTAAATGGAATTCAGTTTAGCGGATATTTCATTGATGCAGGAACGCCAGTATCTTGGTCAGAAGGTGTGCAAGCATGCATTCGCAATAAGAGATACAGTAGTGGAGAGATATGCGGCGGGTCGTGGTTTTCTAATCCAATGGCGAAAGTTACTGATGGAGCAAGAATCGTCGGTTCTATGATAGAAGGAAATGTAATCATTGGTGGCAGCGAGATTAGTGAAAGCACAGTATTATCAAACTCATCTGTTGGTAATAATTGTGTTATTTCATCTTGTTTAATAGGCCGCAATGCTACGATTGGAAGTAATTGTAATCTAGATGGCGTAGTTGTTGACCACAATTCCATTATTCCACCTCAAACGAATCAAATTGGCGGGAAATGGCCTTTAGATTCCTAAATAATAAACGATTATTTTCAAAGTCATTGATGAAAGCCCTCAAGTGGGACAGCGTTTTGGCAACACTATGAGCGTTCCACTAGTTGTTGTAAATTTCAAGACTTATGCATCTGCAAGTGGCTTTCAAGCCAATGCTCTTGCAGCAGCAATGGAAAAACAAGTATCCGAGGCATACAGAATGGTTGCAGTTGTTTCTGCATTTGATTTAGACTCGGTCACAAATGAAAATCCTAGTTTGGAAGTTTGGTCCCAACACCTTGATTGTGCAGGCAATGGTAGTTTCACAGGATGGCTAGAAGCTAGCAATGCGATTGAGAGAGGAGCAGTTGGAACAATAATCAACCATGCAGAGCACAAAGTTGCGCTTTCTCATGTAGAAGAATTAATGAAAATACTTCCAGATAACTTTCCAATTTGTGCCTGCGCAGCCGATGTTGATGAAGCGAAGGCTTTGGCAGCATTAGGTCCAACCTTCATTGCGGTAGAACCTCCTGAATTAATCGGCGGGGATATTTCTGTAACTACTGCAGACCCATCAATTGTCTCTGATACAGTTGCTGCAGTAAAGGCTGTTAATCCTAATGTTAGGATCTTATGTGGTGCTGGAGTAAAGAATGGTGCAGATGTTGCTATGGCTATTCAACTAGGTGCTGAAGGAGTACTGCTTGCTAGTGGTGTGACCAAAGCAAATGACGTTGATTCAGTATTAGCAGATTTGGTTAGTAACTTTTGATACATCATCGAGAGTATTCAGCCAGTTCCAGTATGGTTTGCTGCATTTCTCCTGAAAATAAATTACTTCCTCCTGGACAAGATTCTCTCAATGCACATTTACGACAAGTCGATGATTTCTTTGCCAATGGAATAAGATTCATGGAATTGTGTTCGCCTAATTTTGAAAGAACCATTTTCATCTGTTTGACATCTGATTTTATTAGTTGATTTGATTGAGTAAGTTTCTGCTGACTTGAAGTAATGCGTTGCTGATTCCAAAAACCATTGCGCCATGAAATAATTCGAATGACAAATCGATTTGCTAATTTTGGAAACATCTTTTTCCCCATAATCCATGAAACCATAGCCATGGCCTCCAATTCTTCAAAACATGAATCCTTTCTTCCTTGCATGTCGATTCTTACTAAATGCCAATGATTTTGAATCTTCACTGCGATATCTGGGCTACAATACAGATCAATCCCATTTGCTGAGCCATATTCCTTCCTCTCAAAAACCATCCATTGCTTGTGAAAACGATTGACTAAGGCTTGCACGAAGTCAGTTTTCCAAAAATCGTTTATTCTT
>JABIGP010000169.1 GCA_018650105.1 Methanobacteriota archaeon | reverse complement strand
CCATTTGGCAGGCTACTGTGCATTGAATGAAATAATTCGTTAAATGTGCGTCTGCAAGCCCCCATGACCTCCAATCCCCATGAGAATAATGCGATTTCTTCAGCATTTGAATTTCTGTCCATTTGTTGTTGTTCTTGCAATACCCCAAGGTGTTCTTCAATTTCCATCCCAGCATTCCTAACTATCGTTGGAGTCAACCTTTTTTCCATTGTCATACGAATACGGCTTGCCAAATTGTGTGCTTCATCAACAATGATAATGATATCACTTAGGTTAACACCCATCGCTTCTAGACTAACTTCACGAACTCCATCATCGAATAAGTGATTATAATCTCCAACAAATACGTCGGCATGCTTAACAGATTCACGGGCAATCTTCCAAGGACATACCTGTGTGAGAACATTATTTTCTCTGTGGATTTTTGTTAACTCAACTAATTCATCAACATGTAATGGACCGTCCAATATTCGCTGTGATAGGCTTGGAGCCTGTGTTATCCAAGGCATGCAACTACGACTTTTTCTTGCCTGTGAGCACAGGATTGAGAATACCAAGGAAGATTCCTTTGCAAATGGTTGAACACACATTCCGGATTGCCCAACCATATCTACCAGCGTGATTTGGCTGTTATTCTGTCGCAATTGATTCAATCTTCTAACAGTATCAACAACGATTCGGTGCTGGCTTTGCCGAGATGTTAAGAAAAAGACTTTCTTTGCAATATTCGATTTTCTAGCAACTTCAAGTGCGGCAGCAAGGGCAGCAGCGGTCTTTCCAATACCGGTGGGTGCTGCTGCCAAATGGAACCCGCCATTGGATAATGACTTATTTGCTTCAATGATCATTTCAATTTGACCAGGTCTAGGATTTTTGTGTGCCAAGTATTCAATCGCAGGATGTGTTGATGCTTCCTGCGAGGTCATAATTGTACTCCGTTGGCGACCCTTCTAAAGGATTGGGGAGTAGATGACAAGGCTTACGCCTTTGATGAGTAAATGTGCCCAGAAAATTTGGGGGGTCTGGGCACGGGTTGTAACCACCAACTCAGCTAGCTGGGGTGGAATTGGAGTCCTCCCCGTCGTCGTCATCGGGGAGGCCGTTTGTTGTTGGGTTTTGGCCATTTTGTGCACGACGGGCACGTAGACGCAAGGTGGCTAATCCGTGTAGGTTGGCCTCACCATACACAGCAATGAAGGTGGCATCATGTGGTTTAAATCCATCATTTTGCCAAGACATCCCATCCCCTCCGAGCTCACCCACTATTCGTGGTATTCCTCACGTCTGATCGTAGCTGCTCGAGACACCTCAAGAGCAGATTCGAATTTTTCATTTAATTCCGCTTGTTGCTTAATTGCATTAGCGATATAGAGTTTCAATCCTTCCTGGCAAGCAGTTTCTGGACTAATGCCTTGGAGTTCGTATAATTGTCCCAAGTGCATTTTGTTTGCACGGCCAATTGTTATTCGGACAGTATCCATCTCTGGTAAGAGTGGCTGTCCTTGGAGGAATTGTTGGATTGCAAGACGAATTACATCGGAACGATTTCTTGCACCGTCAAGACCGACTCTTGCCTCTAATTCATTGAGGTCATCCTCAGTGATTCTTAGTGAAACGAGATTGCTTGGCTTGCTCATCCTTACCCCTCCTGTAATACAAGATAAACACACGCACCCTATAAGTGTATTCCATATGATTACGAATTGAAATACAATTGATTACGCTGTTTGGACTGTTAGTAATGGAGCGCAAATCGCCCTACCGCGGGCTATTTTACCAATTATGGGCTCCTATTTGAATCTCCACAATACAGATTCGAGAATAATTTTGTATTTCACTGCGAATACATTTTTTCAACAGCATATGAGATTATTCTGCAATAAATTCTAAACACCATTCACCTCTGGTATGGATATGACCCTAACACCCTCGCGTGGATTATACCTATACATCAACACACTTAGAACTGCAATGGATGACAATATAGTAACTGATAATGAAGCTTCAATCCTCAAAGTATTGGCAACAGCACTGGGAATTCATCCAAGCGATACTGCTTATTGTCTATCCATTGTAAGTGGTGAGGAAAAAGATCCATTCGCAGATGACTCTTCGGATTATTCGGGACATCATATTGGTGATGTAACGACTTACCAAAGTGCATTGATTGCAGCATTGGATGATGAAGTAATCAGTGAAGATGAATGGGAGATGCTAAATCATCTACGAGACTTAATTGGCCTTCAAGAAGACCAGCACGCACTTATTGAGGAAGCGATACGTGCTATGGCAGATGTCGATGAAAACGGTTCTAGAAGATTAGAGCGATTAGAACGTTTCAATATTGTCTGTCCCTTTTGCTGAGCAGTTTATTTATTACACTTTAGCCAGAACATCTCCGGTAAAGAGGCTACTGCTAACTCAATACACACTCAATAAAATGGCTATTCTCCTATGCGTCTAATGGCAACTATTAGAAGGGGCAAGCGGCGGGCATCAAACACACAAAGTGTGAAAAGGTGTATTCAAAATGAACGCAATAGATGCAATATATGACAAGGTAGTCGCTCGCGACCCAAATCAGCCAGAATTCCACCAAGCGGTGAAAGAAGTATTAGAATCGCTTGAACCAGTGATAGAAGCACATCCTGAAT
>JABIGP010000126.1 GCA_018650105.1 Methanobacteriota archaeon | reverse complement strand
CTCAAAGTGCTACCAGTTATTCCACAGAACAGATGTCGTCCACACATTGATATTACCGCAAATCACATTTCACGATGGCCTGAAATCCCTAAACATCCTGCTTGGGAAAGTGATCCTGTTACAGCACTTAGGAATGCATTTAGACATGGAGAGTTGATGCTCAACCTCAATGTTCCACCACAATGGGATGGAACTTGGGCTACTACCAGACTTGGAATGCGCTGGTATCGTAATGCAGTAATTTTTGATAATGGTGAAGATGTTGAAGGAGAACTCAGTGATGAAACTGCAACATTTACAATTGCAGGAGCGAAGATTGACCACGACTCTATTTTACGGGGTGATTGTGATGCAGTTGATGCAAATAAAGCCAGTATCTCCTGCATGCCAACATGGCCTCAAACCCATCCATTAGCTCTTGATGACAGACTACTTACCTGGACATTAGATGCTTGTGATGGCGGTACTCCTAATTGGCTCGCTGATTAGATTTGGATGTGTTCCAATAAATGATGTGGTGATTGATTGAAGGATAAACTGAATCGTATTATTTCAACACGATTATTGATAGTGATGGGGTTTTTGATTGGTTTTGGCCCTGTGATATTATTATTAATTTCGGGAATGAATGTTGAGGATGCACTTTTCGAGTTTGCATATTATAGAATAGAGTCAGCCCTATCCTTAAGGCAATTAGAAGGATATATCATCCCACTCGGATTGATATTGTTTTCTACAAAGCAACTATTATTCAAGAATGCAAAAATAAAGGAAAATATTAGTAGAGATATTTCATTGGTAATTACTCAATTATTGCTTGGGTATTTTTTGGCCTATTCAACACTTTATCTGTTGCTTGATTTGTCCTTCTTCTTCGGTTCAGTCGGTGCAATGCCATTTGTATTAGGATATATTATCACCCTTCTCGTAGTCGATATGATTTTGTCAAATGATGAGTTGATTGAGTCCATTAGCCAATCCTATCAAGAGAAAAAAAGTGTTCTAAATAAAACACAAATAATTGCAATTATTGAAGTAGGAATATTGTTGGCAGCAGGCCTTGCATTGGCTCTTCCAAATACATGGGATATGAGTGGCTTTGCAGTAAACCAACCCGAATTAGAATCCGGCCAGTGGGGTAATATGGAATCTCAATATGCAGTTGTGGAAACAACAATTCCAGTGTTCTCTTCGCAACCTGAATTCCAGTATTGGCCATCAGATGATGATGGTTCTGATTGGAATGTGCATATTTTTATTCCGAAAATTGTTGACTCTGAATCAGAATCAAAGCGACTGGGTGTTGCTATTTATTTGCATGGATACGGCGGAGAAGACATAGAAGTATATCGCGATACACTAGAATTAATCGCTTCACATGGATTGATAGTAATATTCCCTCAATATATTAGCGAATTAGATTTGAGTAGTGTAGATAGTGATTTTGAATTGATATACGAAGAAGGTGGTTCAAACCACCCACAACATCAAACGCGTAATGAGATGGCTTGGCTTGGCATCAATAGAGCAATATCAGCCCTCAATGTCAGTGCTAATGGCGAGTTAGCGGAAGTGCTTCAACAGAATACTGGAGCAAATACTTCTCCTGATTTGTCAAACCTTTGGATTGGAGGGCATAGCATGGGTGGTGGCATTACTTTTTCTATTCTAGATAGAGGATTGGAGCTCGGTTGGGGGGCGACATCTCTACAAATCTCTCTAGAAGCATCTTGGGTTCATGCCCAGAAAGGCGATCAATTACGAGGTAATATGTCCAATCTTCCCGACCATACTTGGGCTCAGTTTACTGAGTATTCCACAGACTATACAGTTCATCCATGTCAGGCAAGATGGCAACATTCTCGCATCTCGCAAAGAGATTCAACAACTGCAATAAATGAGCCACAGATTCAATACCTAAGGATTGAATCCGATTTCTATGGTTTTCCTAGAATGATGGCCAGCCACTATATTCAGGCATCTTTTATTCATGATAACTTTGCAGATTTAGCATACTATTCCAGAATAGATGCCCAAGCGGCAAGAATTGCAGCACAATCACAACTTTTCACAGCAGATTCCAACTTGCAACTATCCGCACAATCATTCCTAACAGATGAAAATCAACAAATGACCGACTTAGGACAGTGGTCTGATGGGACTCCAGTCAATGGAATTACATTGATAGAAGATCCACTTTCAATACCAATCGCCGACGGTAATTATTGTACTGATTAACGGAATGATTCCAATTCTGGTGCAGGGATAACTTCAGCGTATGCTTTCTGCATTATGTCACTGACAACTCCACCTTCTAGTTCTGACACTTCTTCAGCAGCATTATTTACTTCCCGTTTTTTCTGAATTGACCAATATAAGAACACGATGAATAACACAACACATGCATTGTTTAGATATGGCCAATAACGTTCAAATGTTACTTCGGAAATTATTCCGAAACTGAATATTATTGCTTGGAAAAAATCTTCCATGGATAAAAATTCAGGGGCACCTTGTTTCACGATAAATGGAGCGATAACATCATCCCATAGAATTGCTACTGGTCCGAAGACAAAGGTAAACCAACGCATTCGCTTGATGATAGAATGTGCTTTCAGAATCTCATTGTAGCGTTGTTCTAGTTCCTTAAGTTCACCTGAGTTATTTTGCAGATTCGAGTGGATTTCCGATGGTGAATTAGGCGGTTTTTGTTTTCCTCTTCGGGCGATGAGTATTGCAAGAAGCAAGGCAATAATTAGACCTAAGGTTATGGACACAATAGTATTGCTATCTAGTAACTTAAAGAATCCATTTTCAACTTCAGGGTGATATACATCATAAACTATAGACCAATTCATTGAAACTGATTTTCTTCCATCTTCAACGAAAACAATAATCTCATATGGGGCAGATAGTCCGTTGTAGCTACAAATTTCAATAGCCAAGGATAAATTGTCTTTTTGACAATCATAAGGCCCTTCAAACAATGTTTTATTGGTGCT
>JABIGP010000203.1 GCA_018650105.1 Methanobacteriota archaeon | reverse complement strand
GTTCCAGAAGGGCGTTTTACCCATCCAACCAGAGGCAGAACTTGGTGGAGATACGAAGATTATGATTCCGATACAACTCGTAGAGCCAACCTTTCAAAGGTCGAATTAATTGATGTTGATTCAAGCCTTTCACAATTAGAGGAGTTGATATCTCAAAATGCACCATTAGGACCTCTTGTCATTGGTGGTTTTAGTCAAGGTGGTGCGATGGCACAAGAATTACTGCAATTGCCCATAGCAGACCGTATTGCTGGGCTAATTTGTATTGGAACTAGATTGATTAGACCAATGGAATTACGAATGCGTTTAGATGAATTAGATAAGAAGAGATTATTTTGGATGCATGGAGAAAGAGATGTTAGAGTGCCGATTGAAGATGGATGGGCTGTTGCACATCTGTTTGAAACTGCTGGATGGGCTGTTGAACTTGTTGAGCACAGCAAAGGACACATGATCCCAATCGAGCATCATGATGAATTAACCGAATGGCTCAAGACCTTTGAGTAATTTATTTTTTTAGATAACGACTGGTCTCATCAAAGCCGCCAATATACATAGGAGCCTCACCGCGTAAGTCAAAGATTACTGGAACAGTTCTTCGCCCAGTAGCAGCCACTACATCATTTCTGATTTGAGGATTTTCATCAAAATTAATCTCTTTGAAGGTTAGATTATTTTGCTTAAACAATCTTTTTGCAGCCATACAATATCCACAAAAATTGCCAGTGTACAATAAAAAATCAGTGCCAGCTTCAGCAGCATGGCTCAAAACAACTTCTTCACTCATATCCAATGGTGAAGACTAATCCTTTTTGAACCCTTGTTGAATTATCAAAATCAATTGAGACATTCATTCTCTGTTGTCTTTGAGCATGATAGCCGCACTGACTACACTTTGAGCTAGACCAACTACTCTTTCAGCAACATCGGCATCTGTTAGATTATTATCTTCATCAAATGCTTCCTTTACCTTGCCAACAGCAACTTGTTCTGGCACACACCATCCGTGAATCCACCTAACTGCAATTCGCATGTGATTCAGTGTATTTGAATTTGAAATACCACCCAGCGTTGACATTAATCCAAATGCTTTACCGCCAACGTGGTCTTTGTATACCCAATCTAGAGTGTTTTTCATTACTCCTGACATTGTTCCATGATATTCAGGAGATGTCAAGATATATCCATCACATTCAGTTGCAAGTGCTTGAAATTCTTTGACATTAGCGTCTTGCCAACTTCCTTCAGCCCCAACTAATGGTAGTGGCTTTTCAACGAGGTCCCAAATGTGTACTTCTGCTCCCAATTTTTGGCATTCGTCTAGGGCAGCAGAGAGTAGTAATCCATTTTTTGAAGTAAGTCCATAAGAACCAGAAAGTCCAAGAATCTTGATAGGTGTTGCGCTCATGGTATTGCCACTCGTCTTTAGTGTATCAATATACACATCAAATATTCTAGAAATTAGCAACTTGTAATCAGGTAATTTTGCGCTATTATCAATGACATTTTGCCAAAATGGAAAAAATACTACGCCGCAGTACGGCGTTTTTACGCGGATAGATGCTCGTGCCGGGATTCGAACCCGGGTCGGCGGGATGAAAACCCACTATGATGGACCTAGCTACACCACACGAGCGACAGCCTGCCCACCAACAACCCGTTGATAACACTTCACCTTTGCTTCTCATCTTTTATTATCGTTGAATGTATCTCAGCACATCACTCAGGGATAGGAATTTCCTCTCCCAACCCTTTCCACCATGTCCATGCAAACCAAGTTACTATTGCCATAACGATGAGGGCAATTGCCAATAATATCTCATGGTCGAGGAACCAAAACAAAGCATCAAGTGCTTGTTTGCCATACAATCCAATCATAATGGCTTCAACTCCAAATCTAAGCCCTCGACCAGCAAGCCCTGCAGCGATGAATGGTTTCTTATTCATCTCTGTCATTCCTGCAATCCATCCAAATACTTTGTATGGAATTGGTGAAAAAGCAGCGATAAAGATTCCAATTGTACCATATTTTTCACTCAAGGCCATTAGTTTGGTTGTATGTTCTGGTTTTGCAAAACGCTGCATCAAAGGATTGCCCCATTTACCTCCAATCCAATAACCAACTATTGAACCGAGAACTGAGGAAATTGTAACAACTAACCATAGCCAAATGACAGCAGGCATATCGCCCATCGCATCAACCAACATCGGTAAATAGACAACATCTGGAGGCAGTGGCTGAATTATTGCTTCAGTAAATGAGACAGCAGCCAGACTTGCTGGACCAAAAATTCCGAAGGCGTCTATGACCCACTCCTTCCATCCCATATTGACTGCTTTACATTCCTAATCATCAATGTGTGGGTTGGCGGTGCTTTGATGGGGGGTGTTCGTACACGCTTAGATTAATGCGAGTTCTTGATACAGCGGCTTTGCTATATTGGCCAATGGATAAATTGGCCGGTGGCATTTGTGCTGAATCACAAAAAGAAGAACTTGAGAAGGTTTCTGCACAGCGTTCAATGTTAATTGGTGCAGCAGATATAG
>JABIGP010000044.1 GCA_018650105.1 Methanobacteriota archaeon | reverse complement strand
ATCACTACTGCATCGATATTTGCAGACCCAGATGCAGACTTTGCCGCCACATTACTCTCATCTTCTAGAATAGCTGAATATTTTTCAGCAATTGTTTCTTTATCGATTTGACATTCATGCGCAAGTGTAAGTTCGCCAGATTCGGTTACGATTAATCTAACTTGTACTCCTAGTTCTGATAGGCATTCAGTGAGGCGTTTGCCATAGATTGCACCAGATGCTCCGGTTATTGCGACTACTACTTCACCCATATACCGTGCAACTCCTTTTCGCATATATGCTCTCGTTTTTCATCATTGTATCGAAATCAATGCCTTTTCAAGATGTAATATCGCTTCAGCAAATAATTCGGGCTCTATAGACCAAGCGACTCTTAGCCATGAAGATAATTCCGGAGCGAACATAGATCCGGGTACTGCAAGTACTGAATTGGCCGCACATGCGCCATCAACGAATTTCATAGAATCAAAATCATTTGGAAGTTTGAAAGCACCAAAAACACCGTATGGAGGTTCATTCCAAGCAATATTTTGTCTTGCCAGCATTTCTCTTAATACTGGAAGATTGATTTCTCTATATTGTTTAATTTTTTCAATCGCCAAGTCTAGATGCGGAAATACAGCATTTGCTAAACGGATTGTTGGGCTTGCCATCATCCCTGAAAGTGTCAAAAACGCTCTTTTAGCATTCAAGGTGATATCCTTATTCGCAATTATCCAGCCAAAGCGCAAAGGACCCAAACCATATATTTTCGTTAGCGAGTTGACTGAAATACAATGATCGCCTTCTAAGTGAAACGGTTTGTAATCATCAGTTCCTTTCATTGAATCGATGTACACCTCGTCAGAAATGATTGTAATTCCTAAATCCTTACAGGTGTCAATTATCCATTGGCGGTCACTGCTTTCATAATCCCAGCCACAAGGGTTTAGTTGAGGTGTTATCATCAATACCTTTGATTTTTGTAGTGCATCTAACCATTCGCTTTTGTTTATTCTCCATGGCCCAAATCCCTCAGCCGGCGGATGTCTTTGTACAGGAATTGTATCGCAATTTAGCAATAGCGGGGTTTGAACAACGGGCGCATATGCGGGAGATTCTACAGCGACAATACTATTCTCATTGTTTGGAGATGATTCTATACAAGCCAATAGTGCGATGTTTAGGGCTTGAGTTGCGCCATGGGTAATGGCTATGTTTTCTGACTTTACTCCATATCTTTCCGCAATTATTTGTTCGGAATTGGGGAAATTAGGAATATGGTGGTAGCCTACATCACTCAAATCCTGTGCAAGTAATGTTTCAAAGTCCCATACATATTGTAGTCCACTATAGGACAAATTGTATTTTCTCATTTGTTGTAATCGTGGAATATACCAATCTAAATATTGAATTGGATGGATTTCTGAACCGGTTGTTGAACTGCCATGGTGAGGCCATGTGCTGTCCATGGACCTGCCAATAGGTCTCGGTTGTTGAGTCTATCCTTATTCTGGGGGAAAATCGCTTCAATCTTCTTCGATTATTCTATTTGTAACACTTTGAATATTATTCAATAGAGATTGAGTAAATTGTTCGATTGTGATTTGGTGACCTAGCCTTGCTAAAGAGGTAGTCGTGTCATTCTCAAGACCACACCCTGCCAAACCCTCTACTCTTCCGAGAGGAGTGCTTATGTTCACTGAAAAACCATGTCGAGAGACCCATCTTAGGAATGAAAGCCCAATGCTGCATATTTTCTTATTGCTAACCCACACACCTTGCATTCTATCATCTCTTACAGATTCAATTCCTAGGCTCTTTAATGTGTCAATAATCCATTGTTCAATTATTGAAATTATTGCAGCAACTGAATTTTCATTTTCTAGATCCCATTTGAATATCGGGTAACCAACCAACTGGCCAGGTCCATGCCAAGTCAATCCACCCCCTCTATCTACTGGATGGGTTGGATATCCATCTGGAGCTGTAATTCCATCATTTGTGGCGCGTGGTCCAACGGTTACTATTTCTGGGTGTGACAATATCAATAATGTATCTGGAATTTGGTCATCGATTCTTTGTTTTTGAAGTTCTTTCATTAATTCTAATGCATCCTGATAAGGCATTTCATTAAGGTGAATTATTTTTACACCCCTTTTTTCTATCATGCAATCACCTTTGTATTGAACATTAATATTGTCCGGATGAACCAAAGCCTCCACTGCCTCGTTCTGTATTTCCTAGTTCCTCAAATGATGTTTCAACTATTGTCACTTTAGGAACTTGTGCAAATAATAATTGTGCGACACGTTCGCCTTTGCTAACAGTAAAACTATCTCCTTGTCCAATCCATGTTGCTAATACTTTCAATTCACCGCGATAATCCGCATCAATTGTCCCTACACCGTTTGGAAGTATCATTCCCTTTTTGCCCAAAGAAGAACGGCATCGTATCTGCCCCTCCCATCCTTCAGGTATTGCTAGGGCTAACCCGGTGGCGATGAATGTACTTGCTCCCTTAGGAACTACTGTTTCTTCCAAAGCGTACAAATCCCAGCCTGCAGCCAGTGCTGAACCTTGCGTTGGCAATTTTGCATTTTCATCTATGCGTGCGAATTGGACCGACAATTGAATTTGCTCCATGTACGGTCGTTGCGAAGGAGGTTTTTGACCCTTATTCTAAAGTTGAAACTTACTTACATAACTCCAGTGGAAGATTAGGGGTATTTTTTGATAGTTTTTTGTATGAAACTGAAGACATAATAACAACTGAATAATTTTATTCTATTCGGGCTACTGCAATATTCTTTTCACTTCTGCCATACACTCTAATAATCCAACTTTACAAAGACTTAGTAGGGGTCATTATTATAGTCTATCTCGGAGGGCAATAAAACTCCAGCGCGTGAAAGAATCGGGGGGTGTCTAATTATGGTAATCGAAAAACCAAGTAATAACGAAGATGGCTTTGAATTGGACTTGAGTCACGAGCACTTGGAACCAATGCTTCAAACAAATTTGGACAGATTCGTATTATTCCCAATAGAACACTCTGATATTTGGGAGATGTACAAGCAGGAGCAAGCATCATTTTGGACAGCCGAAGAAATTGATTTAGCTGAAGATCTCAAAGATTGGGCAAAATTAAACGATGATGAAAAACATTTTCTTAAGCACATATTAGCATTCTTCGCAGCAAGTGATGGAATTGTCAATGAAAATTTAGTTATGAACTTTTCAAATGAAGTTTGCTGGGCTGAGGCTAGAGCATTCTATGGTTTCCAAATAATGATGGAAAATATTCATGCTGAAACATATTCATTATTGATTGATACATACATCAAAGATGATAATGAGAAAGACCATCTATTCAAGGCTCTTGAAACTGTACCTGCTGTAAAGAGAAAGGGTGATTGGGCAATGCGTTGGCTATCACGTAAGAAAGGTTCATTTGCAGAGCGTCTAGTGGCTTTTGCTGCAGTTGAAGGTATTTTCTTTTCAGGCTCTTTCTGTGCAATTTTCTGGCTGAAGAAAAGAGGATTAATGCCAGGATTAACTTTTTCAAATGAATTGATTTCCCGCGATGAAGGACTTCACTGTGATTTTGCTTGTCTATTGCACAATAAATTACTAAGGGGTGCTGGTGAAAAGTCAATCCATAGCATCATTGCAGAAGCAGTAGAAATAGAAATTGAATTTGTAACAAGCGCTCTACCAGTTTCATTAATTGGGATGAATTCTAAATTGATGGCTCAATATATCCATTTCGTAGCAGACCGTCTCCTAATTTCACTCGGAGCTTCAAAGTTATATGATGTAGAGAATCCATTCCCATGGATGGAAATGATTTCAATGCAAGGAAAAACTAATTTCTTTGAGAAGAGAGTGGCAGAATACCAAAAAGCAGGAGTAATGGATTCTGCAAGTCTAGGAAGTGTACAACAGCGCTTCTCAATGGATGAAGATTTCTAAGCAAAATAAAATGAAGAATAATAATCAACAATAATATTAACAAATGGAGGAATGAAAGTGGCGCTACAAGTAGTAAATAGAAAAGGGGAACGTGAAGATGTACGTTTCGATGCAATAATGGAAAAATTAACAACTTTGTCTGAGGGATTAGACCCGATTTGGGTTGACCCCAGTCATGTTGCAAAATTAACTATTGAGGGGCTTTATGATGGTGTTACTACTAGGGAACTAGATCAACTAGCTGCTGAAACAGCCGCTTCTCTTGCATCACAACACCCAGATTATAGCCGCTTAGCAGCACGGATTTGTATTGACGACCTACATCGGTCAACCAAGTCTAAATTTTCAGAAGTAATCACCGACCTTAGAGAATACATTGACCCAGAATCCCGTAAGCATGCACCACTAATTTCAGAGGAAGTTTATGGCGTGATTATGGAAAATGCAGAAGCATTGGATAACCATGTGGACTATAAGCGAGATTATTCTTATGATTACTTTGGATTCAAAACACTTGAGCGTTCATATTTACTAAAACTCAATGGAGAAGTTGCAGAAAGACCTCAACACATGTTGATGCGAGTTGCAGTTGGAATTCATCATGGAAATATTGCCAAAGCAATGAAGACATACGATTTGATGTCGGAAGGCTATTTCACCCACGCAACCCCAACTTTGTTTAATTCAGGAACTCCAAAGCCTCAGATGTCATCATGTTTCTTATTGACTATGCAGGATGATTCATTAGAAGGAATCTATGATACCTTGAAACAATGTGCATTAATTTCAAAATCGGCAGGTGGTATTGGATTGTCAATTCACCACATTCGTTCCCAAGGAGCATATATCAAAGGTACAAATGGTACAAGTAATGGAATTGTTCCAATGTTGCGTGTTTTCAATGACACAGCGAGATATGTTGACCAAGGAGGCGGCAAGCGCAAGGGTTCAATCGCAGTTTATCTAGAACCATGGCACCCTGATATCCTGGCTTTCTTAGATCTAAAGAAGAATCATGGCAAGGAAGAAGTTAGGGCAAGAGATTTGTTCTATGCTATGTGGATTTCAGATCTTTTCATGGAAAGGGTTGAAGCAAATGCAGATTGGTCGTTATTCTGTCCGAATGAATGTCCTGGTCTTCAAGATGCATATGGTGCAGATTTCAAAGAATTGTTCGAATCATATGAGGCACAAGGTAGAGCGCGAAAGACAGTTCCTGCACGCACTATTTGGGATAAAATTGTAGAATCCCAAATTGAAACGGGAACTCCTTACATGTGCTATAAGGATGCAGCAAATGAAAAATCAAATCAAAAGAATCTTGGAACAATCAGGTCTTCTAATCTTTGTACAGAAATTATGGAATATACTTCAGCAGATGAGGTTGCAGTATGTAATCTGGCATCGATTGCACTACCGAAGTATGTTAATATGGAGGAACAAACATTCAATCATCAATTACTGTATGATGTAACCTATCATGCAACCGGTAATCTAAATCGGGTAATAGATGTTAACTATTATCCAGTAATTGAGGCACAAAATTCCAATATGAGGCACAGACCTATTGGTTTGGGAGTGCAAGGATTAGCAGATACATTTGCAATGCTTGGATTATGCTTTGAAAGTGATGAGGCAAGGGCATTAAATAAGGAAATTTTTGAAACCATTTACTTCGCAGCTTGTTCTGCATCCAAGGATGCAGCGATTGAAGAAGGACCTTATTCAACATTCAAAGGCTCTCCAGCAAGTGAAGGAAAACTTCAGTTTGATTTGTGGGGAATGGATGAACATTCTGGACGTTGGGATTGGGATACACTGAAGCAAGAGATAGTGGATAATGGTATGCGTAATTCACTACTGTTGGCGCCTATGCCAACAGCATCTACTAGCCAAATATTGGCAAATAACGAGTGTTTTGAAGCATTCACTTCAAACCTGTATGTTAGGAGAACTCTTTCTGGTGAATTTATTGTACTGAATAAGCACTTAGTTCGTGACTTGATCGCAAGAGATTTGTGGTCTCTGGAAATGAAGGATGAAATTTTGAGACACAAAGGTAGTATTCAAATGATTACTGGAATTCCTGATGATATCAAAGAAATGTACAAGACTACTTGGGAAATTAAGCAACGATATGTTTTGGATATGGCTGCGGATAGAGGCGCATATGTAGACCAAAGTCAATCTTTGAATATTCACATGGTCGATGCAAATCCTGCAAAAATAACTTCTATGCACTTCTATGGTTGGAAAAAGGGATTGAAGACAGGAATGTATTATCTTAGAACAAAGGCAGCAGCCGATGCGATTCAATTTACAGTTGAAGCCAAAGCAAAAGATGATCAAACAGTATCTGGGTTAGCCGATAGGGCAGAGGAAATTAGTAGTCTAGAAGCGATTGCTTGTTCTCTCGATTCTCCGGATGATTGCTTTTCGTGCGGTTCGTGAGAAAACATATTTTGGCTCGTAATAAAACGACATATAATCGCTTTTTTGGTGCGTTTTCATCGTGTTGTTTCAAATACCCCTTGTCGTAGCGTGGGGCATGGCACAAGGTACGGTCAAGTGGTTTAATTTTACGAAAGGATACGGATTCATTGAAAGAGAGGGCGGAGACGACCTCTTCGTTCACGTTTCTGAAGTGACTGGAGAGATCACTGAAGGAGACGTTGTAAACTTTGAAGTCGGTGAAGGCCCTAAAGGCCCTAACGCAGTCAAGGTTTCCAAAGTTGGCGAAGAAGAGTGAAATTCTTTTCGACAGTGATGTCGAATAATCACACCATTGTTTGAAACGGTTAATCGTTTACAATTGTTCAATCACTTGAAAGGGCGTTGAGCTGAATGTTTTTCTTGCACAGGTGCAAGTACATCAATTGTCATTTGAATTCATTATCTTGAATAGATAATTCATCTTTGTTGCCAGTCGCTTCCATTCCACCATTGCGTTGAATTGTCGCTCATGGTTCTCCAGGTATGTCCGCTCTCGTCAGTCCATCGTTGAACTTCACTTGCTGCAATTACTTGTGCTACAGGTTGAGGTGTATCATATTCCTTTGTGGTAATTACTGGTTCACCAACATTTTTCTTCTTCATGAAAATCATTACCGCAGCCAATGATAGAATGATGACAACAGCTGCAATACCGATCATCATGTACATTTCACGTTGTTCT
>JABIGP010000132.1 GCA_018650105.1 Methanobacteriota archaeon | reverse complement strand
ATTTAGCCGTCACCCTTTGAAACAATAGTCTGAAAGACTGTTGTTAATTATCTATACAAAGGACCATAACAATTTAACTGAAAATGATAATTACACTTCACTTTTCGTTATTTGTGAAAGTGAAAAGAGTCTTACTGCGCTGGAAAATCACTTTACTTTCAGTTTGGCGGGTGAATCTTTTGTTGATATACGACCGGCAAAGAGTATGGGTTATGCAACAAGATGCAGACAACCTAAACGATTTGTCCTTTGAGGACTTTACAGCAAGTGGTTCAACGACAATACCAAGTTGGGCCAACAAGAGTATGACCAAACTGGCACATAGCACAGGTAAGTTACCTGAGAGAGCTTCTGATGTCGGATGGCAACCATGGCATCGACCAGGAACTCCTTTGGCAAGTGCAATGACGTCATCTACAATACGTTCACTAACGCGAAAAGCACAACTATTGCGAGGTGAGGCATGATGGGTAAGACACAGAGATTAAGAAGTGAAATTGCAAGTTTCCTAGGTGAAGTGGGAGAAGCAAATACTACAGATATTTTGGATCACCTCAACAAAAGATTTCGCTGGGGTGCAACCATGAACCAACTTGGCAATGTTCTGGCAAGAGATAGTCGATTCATCAAGACAGGTTTTGATGAAGGAACTGATATCGGCGGATTCAGAATGCGAGTCTGTATTTGGTCAATTGCTGCATCTTAAGAGCGAATCAGTCAAAGACCTCAAGTTATAGGACAACTCAATGGTAGCCTGGCTTGAACTAATGCGTCCAAAGAATTTGGTTCTTGGAGCAATCACTGTACCTCTGGGCGCAGCATTCACACTGCAAGGGCAAATTGTCGATGAAATGCTAATTATTTCTCTTCAAACTATTGCTGTAATGTTATTCATTGGTGCAGGCAATGTAATGAATGATATCAAGGACTTTGAAATTGATAAATTAGCACATCCAAACCGACCACTTCCTTCACAACAAATCAGCCTAATAGCGGCTACTAAGTTTAGCTGGATTCTATGGGCATTGAGTATTCTCTGCTTAGTAAGTGGAGCATATTTTAGTATGGATTTTGATTTATGGTGGACAACGATTGTCATTTATGCTATCGCTGTTGTTCTGATGGTCAGTTATGACCATGGCCCAAAAACAAAAGAAATGGGCCTACAAGGTAATATTGCAATTTCCTTAATGGTAGCGGCGGTAATCATCTATGGTGCATCAAGCGTTGGTGGATTATTGAATCCATTGATTTGGTGGGTATCTGGAGTAGTCTTTTTCACAAACCTTGCCCGTGAAATAATCAAGGACTGTCAAGACATTATTGCTGACGAAGGCCAAAGAACTACATTGCCAATGAAGATTGGTCTTGAAAAATCTCGAATGGCGGCTTATGTGGTCATCATGGCCGCATTGGTCTGCCTCTATATGCCATATTGGAGGGGACCGTTTGAATTTGGTCAGTTGGTATTTCAAACTCCAGCAATATTAGTTCTAATAACATTAAATGGTCCACTATTCAAAGGAGAAGATGCTTTAGTTTCCGCTAGAATACGCGTAGCAATGCTTCTTGGGTTAATCGGTTTCTTGTTACCAATGCTAGTGTGAAAACTTATTCCACTTGCATAAATTCAGCCATTGCATCCCAAGCTGCTGGATTGATTAAGAATGATAGTAGGGACATTTGCGCCCACATTCTATTCTCGGCTTGGTCGAAAACAATTGATTGTTTATGATCCATTACCCAATCAGTAACCTCGTCACCACGATGTGCAGGTAGACAATGCATGAATTTCCAGTCATCATCCATATGCCCGACTAATTTTTCATTTACTTGGAATCCATCGAAATCATTTGCTTTATCGTCCATATGTTCTTCACCCATCGATACAAAAATATCAGAATAAACTACATGTGCATCGGTAACTGCCTCTACTGGGTCATTGGTTTCGACAACCTTGCTGCCATTCTTCTCAGCGAAGTCTTTTGTTCTTTGAACAACATCTGCATCAGGCT
>JABIGP010000234.1 GCA_018650105.1 Methanobacteriota archaeon | reverse complement strand
TAGATCCAAGTTTTCTGGACATAAACGCAGTGCTAGTGCCGACATTCCCCACGAATGACTTGCGACAGATTCAGGACTCTCAATGCCCACTCGTTGCCATCCTGAACGGTTCAATGATTTGAGTGACATCAGTTGCAATAATTGTTGTTTCATCATTCTGTCCAATCTATAACATACCAAAAACTAACCCATAGATATTGTCGGGGAAGATTATACATTTAGTGACGCTTAGCATGTATCATGTCGCAAGATGACTCTGAGGTTTCCCTCAAAGAGAAATTAAATGCCACGAGTAAGAAACTATCAGACCTTTCCAAGAAGGCTGCCTTAGCTACAAAGGAAGCTGTTGGGGCTGCAACAATTGCGACCAAAGAGGCGGTTGGCAAGGCTTCAGATTCAATTCAAACCGCAGTTGTAGAGGGTAAAGAAAAACGTGTTGCGAAGAAAGAAGAGAAAATTCAGAAGACTAAGGATGCAATATCTGCGGATGGATTTATTGAAGATGCCCCTGCAATGATAATACTACCACAATTTGAAGCGGAGACGATTGAAATCACCAATGAACAAAATGAACATATGATTGAAATCGTTGAAAATATGCATCGACTTTCATTAAGATTGGATGACCTTGATAGAAAACTAAAATCATCAAGTAATTCGGCAATCGTTTCAACAAAGGATAATACTAGCAGTATTGGCCTAAATGATGAAAAATCCGAACAATCTTCAAGAGAATTGGTAGGAACTTCTGAAGCAATCACCCAAGTATTACATTTACTCGGTGCAACATTATTATGGGTAATCACCTTATTTGGAATGGACAAATATGCAGACTCTTTGGACCTATTAATCGCCGAAACATATCCTGTTTCCTTAGCGGTTTGGGGCCTAGGTTCAACTTCTTGGATGATGTATGTATTACATCGTTTGTCAAAGGCTGGTAGTGTTCTTGACCTACGTATGACTACAAGGGTTCAGTTTTCATTAGCACTGGGAATATTTACCTGTCTTGGATTGTTATTGAATGAAGATTCGATGACAACGGTTTCCAATGTTTGGATGTGGGGCACTATTATTGCCAGTGGAATCGTTCTTGGAGCAAGTATGATCGCTTCTGCTTGGAGAGGTACAAAACGCCTTGTAAGTGTTAAAGAAACATTTGAAATTATCGAATAATTAAACTAAACAATTGTAAGTATTACGACAGTTTAATCCATTTAGTTATTGATTACTTCAGGAGTTTTGAACAAATCACGAGTAATATTCTTGTGATGAGATTCTATAGTTCCACCACCAATTTCTAACAATTTTGAATCTCTCCACAATCTCTCAACATTGTATTCTCCAACATAGCCATATCCACCCATTACCTGAATTGCAGCATCTGCGATTTCCTTAGCTGCTGTGGATGTAAACAATTTGACTCCATCAGAATCTAACCTTTGACCTGCCTTTCCAAGAGACATATTATTGGCAGTATCATAGACATATGCGCGCATTGCTCTATACTTGGCCCAAGATTCTCCAATGTATCTCTGCATCTGTCCAAAGTTACGAATTTGTGTTTTGAATGCGCTTCTTTCACTTGCATACTTATTCATTTCATCTAGGCATCGTCGAGCAATACCAACTGACATAGCCGCTAATGTAAGACGTTCTAATTCCAGATTTCTCATCATATGAATAATAGATTCACCTACTGAACCAACTAAGTTTCCTGCAGGAACAATACAATCATCAAAAACCAATTCTGCAGTATTTGATGCTCTCATTCCAGTTTTATCATAGATTTTTTGACCAACAGAATATCCAGGCATACCCGCTTCGACTAAGAAAGTGGACATCTGCACTCGGCCTTTGTCATCAGTTCCAGTTTTTGCATATACCCAAACCACATCTGCTGGAGTATCATCCTCTTCAAGGCAACCATTGGTAATCCACATCTTGCGTCCATTGATTTTCCAAGTACCATCATCTTGTTGTTCTGCTGTTGTTGATAATCCAAGTACATCTGTGCCCACATCTGGTTCAGACATTGCCATTGCACCAATCCATTCTCCTGAACAAACTAGGGGTAAGATTCTCTCTTTTTGCTCATCATTACCATTTTTTGCTAAATTATTGACGAATAACATTGAGTGTGCTAAGTATGCAAGGGCAAATCCTGGGTCACTTGCTGATAATTCTTCGTGGACTATTGCGCAAGCAGTTGCATCTAAGCCAGCACCACCATATTGTTCTGGGGCTGAGATTCCAAGAAGCCCCATTTCACCCATTTCACGCAATAGTGGTAAGTTGAACTTTTCTT
>JABIGP010000168.1 GCA_018650105.1 Methanobacteriota archaeon | reverse complement strand
GGTTGTGGAATTGGTTGAGGAGTCTCAGCAATAGGCAGTTGTGGGCTAACTGGAATTGTCTGAGGTTGTGGAATTGGTTGAGGTTGTGTTGGAGGCATTGAGTTGGCCTGAGGAATAACATTCTCATCTTCACTCATGCAGCCCCACCACCCATATGGCCGGGTGCATCGACCTTTCTTGCATTGATTGGATGACTCAATAAATCTTCACTGGTTTTTACTTCATAGCCTAAGTTTTCCATTATCACTAAGAATAAATCTTCTAATGAAGCTTCATACTCATGCATTCTTCTAATTTGAGCACCCACTTCCGATGCACATCGCAAAATGTCGGATGTTAAATCATCTGATTCATGGGCGATTCGCATTACTCTTCCTTCGCGACGCACCCTCATACCACGATGTTTCATCGCAGCCTCAAGTTTAGATGCACCACCCCAAACATGAATTTCAATTTCCCTATCGATTGCCTTCAAATCTTTAATACGTCCCTGTGCGGCTAATTTTCCTTTGTGCAAGAGCACAATGTCATCACAAACTCTTTCCACATCCTCCATTAGATGTGAGGCCATTAGTACGGACCGATCACCTTGTTTGACAGTATTGATTAGTGTCGTAATCATAAATTCCCGCGCAGTAGCATCTAGGCCATTACTAGGTTCATCGGCAATGATAAGTTCTGGGTCATGGATGATTGCACAAGCAAGTTTTGTCGCTTGTTTCATACCGGTTGAGAATGACTTTATCTCCCTATATCTCTGTTCGCCGAGTCCTACGTATTGTAGCGAAGCATGTGCTCTTTGCAAAGCAACAACAGGATTCATTCCAAGCAATTCACCCGAATATCTAACTTGATTAATCGCATCCATCTCAGGATTTAATGCATCGTATTCGGGCATATATCCAATCCTTGAACGAATTGCTGCTCCTTCTGTTCTAATGTCGTGTCCAAGAACAGTTCCATCGCCGGAAGTTGCTTGTATCAGACCCAATATTGTTTTCAAAAAAGTTGATTTCCCAGCACCATTGGGTCCTAATAGACCTGTAGCGCCTTTTTTGATGTCTAAATTAAGATTTTCAAGCGCCATATGAGGGCCGTAGAATTTTGATAAATTCTGGGTTTGGATGATACGCTCTTGTTCCAAACAGTTCCCCTCAATTATGTGAGGGCAAAGACGACCTTTCAATGCTCGCCCGTCAAGCGTTGATTTCGTAGCACTGATAGAATGAACTCTTCAATAGGGTTCACGTATTCCATCTCGGGTTTTTATTGCGATTCCCTTGTTGAATGTTGCAAATTCTTCTGAATTACAATTTGAGAGACCATGACCAAGCAATTCACCCTTTTGATTAACGATTAGGCATGTTCTGCCAGGAGTTAGCCAAGGGTCTGCTGCCAAAATGAATCCGTGAAACACATTTCTTCCCTTGCGAACGAATGGTTCAGCATCATCATTAACAACGACCCAAGCTGGGCCTTCGCCAATGAAATTCCATGCTTGAGTATCTTCAAATCCAGATGGTATTTTGCGTCTTCGATGGCTGTGTAATTCTATTGCACCATCAGTAGTTAATGAGATTCCACCGTCAGTTAATCGCGGACTTGCAATATGTTTTCCAGAAGATGAAATCGCATTTTTGATTCTACCTTGACGATTGATTACAAAACTAGCACCCTGCATTAATTCTCTTGCGAGATTGTGTTCAACATTGAGAAGTACAGACATTTTGTCACTGACATGGCGTCTACGAACTTTGTCAGCAGCGATTTGCCTTTCTTCAGAATCAAGAGGAACTTCACTTGCGGTTTCATCTAATACAGATTTTAACACTCCTGCTTCAACGAGGAGATTCATGCATCTTGCTTGAATTCCATCACCTTCCAAATCACAAAGAATAATTCTTCTATCTCCTAATTCAAAGCGCTCCAATTCTCTTCTAATCCATGGCAAATCTGGTTTTCTTCTCCAAATCCAATTTGGACCAGTTACATGTGAAAACGGATTCAAATCTTCCATGCTATAAGGCAATAGCCCTAGAGGTGTTAAAATCATTATTTCCATGCCCTCAGCATGATGAGTTAATCGAGTTACCAAATCGCTACAACGTTCTCGCCATGGCCCAGGTTTTCCATGAAATATGAGGATGTCATCAGAACCATTTCCTTTAGGTTCGGGCAACTTCCATCGCGAAATTAATTGTCGCCTTGCTTCGATGATATGTGGGCGGAAATAAGTATCATCTCCTCCCCACGAAACTCCACCCTTTTTGGGAGATTCTTGAGAACCAACAATCCAATCCCAGGAGTTTTCCCAAGAACCTCGAGTAGTATCTCTTTCTCTTGCTGCAGCACGATCTGAGATTGCTAATTCTTCTAGATCAACCACAGACAATCCTGCTTTATTTGGGCTGGTCGTTATCCACAAAAAAGCCTCACGCAATGCTGGATGTTGATGGCTTCTTCTTTCAGCTAACTTCCAGATTGTGCCATCGCGAACTGCTTGCTTACATCTTGCTAATTCTGCGAGTGTAACCTCTAAATTATAGCGAGCCAAGATCTTAACTTGTTCATCGGAATCCAATTCTCTAACTTGCATCGGTGATGTATATGCTATGCATGGCATGGTTACTGGCCAATCTACGAGGTTGGCCAATTTTTCAGTACCCCAAGGTGTTAGAAGTCGTCCATCCTTAGCAAATAATGCATATGCGGCTGAATCAAATAAATCAGCACCAAGTGCAATTGACATCGGGAAAAGCATAGGATGCCCACAACCAAACATATG
>JABIGP010000108.1 GCA_018650105.1 Methanobacteriota archaeon | reverse complement strand
GTTTGGAGTGATAGCAGTGAATTATCTAACGACATGCACCGCTTTACAGTCAGCCTTGAAGATATTTTCACCGCTAATTCAGAGGATTACAGTAGCAAGGTGCTAACAGATTATCAATTAACAGTTACATCTTCTTCAGATGGTTCTTCTACAATCCAGATAACTCCTTCACTAATGAATCGTGAAATGAATGATGCATCTGTCAAGTTTTCAACTGTGACAGAAACAACAGAGGGTAGTGAAAACGAACCATCCCGAGTGGTAGTTGAAGGTATTAGAATTGAACTTGCACTTGGATTGATGAATCCTAGTGATGGTCCAATGGACGGAGGAGGTAGTTCACTTTCCACTTACAAGACCATTGCAACTGACTATTCAGTCGATGTCAATATTAAGTATGGAGGCAATGTTGTTTGGTCTCATAGTACAATCGTTGTTGATGGCATCGATGCTACGTGGAATAGTCAAGTTAGCGGTGCTGTTTCTGGACAAACCGTATACTGGCTTGGTCTTTCTGGAACAGCAGAAGACGATGCTGGTGCAGAGTATTTAGAGAGAGATCAGTTTTACGAAGATGATGGATGTTATACATTTGAAGTAACTATTACCAATGATTTGTATTCATCATCACCTACTACAGTAATTGATGAATATGCTTGGGATCTTGCTTGGGATGACAGTGAAGCGGAATCTGAGAACTCAGTATGCAGTTGATTGTAAGTCATTGATATAGAATTGAACATCAATCTTCGTTACTTTCAGTAGCGATTTCTTCAATACCTTCACTGTACTGTTTTTCTTCTTCAAGTTCAGTATCATTGTAAGTTTTGTTTCTTGTGAATAACCAAAGCCCAGCGAGGATAGCAAGAACTACTGTTCCATAAATAATAAGAGGTGCATCAGCAACTTCATCCTTGTATGTCCAAGAGACTTCTTGCGAACTAGCCCCTTCAACATTAGTAATTTCATCAGTAAAACCTTCAAGAATATCCGGTATTAACGCTTTACAAGTGATAACTTTCAAGCCATCTTCATATGAATACCAACTCACAGGAGTTTCACTCACTTCTCCAGGTAGAAGAGTGACAGTGACTGTGGATGGAGCGGTATCTACATCCTCTCCATCAACATAGCATCGAATATTTGCTGTAGCCTCAGAGCCCCCCTTATTGCTAACAGTTAGCATGAATCCGATACTTTCGTTAACATTAGCAAAATTATCCTCCATGTCAATATCATCAATTGAGATATACGGCAGTGATACATTTACTTCTGCATATGCTGTATGCGGGGCTGCAATTGTAGTGCTAAAAGTCCCCCATCCTGATGTAACAGTCAATGTCAATTCGCCAGTTTCCGCAAATACTTGTCCGTCTCCATCCATCCATTCTACAATGCGACTAAACTCACTACTGCCAATACTTACAATACCAGTTTCATTTGTCTCATCATAACGTGTATAATTTGCATATCCTATTCCGGTCTGATCTACTTTGATTCCTTCACCATTGGTTTGAATAATTCTCTCGGACAATAAACGAATCCAGGAATCAGTATCCCCTCCTGTACCGGTGTTTGAGGTATAGGTTAATCCTGCTGCATCGTGGGCAACAATATCCTCATCGGTACGTGAACCGGCAATATTGCTGTCGGTGATTGTCAATGCTCCATCGGTTTGAATGTTAATTGGAGCGCTACCAGTTAATTGCGAACCTGTTATTGAACACTGTCCTACACAGTTCAAATCAGCTCCATCAAGAGTTGCTGAATCCATTGTAAAACTCCCAAGAACATCGATGCTGAATGATGAAGATAACCAAACCAAACTCGCTCTCTCGTAGGACATTTCCAGTGGGATATAATTCACTACGGTACCACCACTGTGTGCGAAAGACACCGATTCAATATGGGTGATAACCGAATAGAATGTGGAAAAATCCACAATAATGTCGCTACCATTCAGTGGTACTGTAAAATCTACAAATTCTTGCTCACCTGCATCAATCGTGATTCCACCAACTGTGATGTCAAATTGAGCATCGGCCATAATTTGGTGATCAAATTGAAGTCTCATTGTTCCGGATTCTGCCACGTCGCCAAGATTAAACATTAAACTTGAATCACTTTGTAATCTCAACAATGAGTCTAATTCAGCGCCAACTAAATCTCCATTCAAATTCAGTGTTGCTCCCTCTTCAACTGTAATACTAGAACCAGTTACCACTGAAACATTAGAATTAATTGTTAATGATGAACCTGACTCTACTAGAAGAGTTCCGTTCAGTGTACCATCTTCATCCCAAGTTGTGGAGGAGGAAATTATTTCTTCTGAATTGCCACTAGGTGCAGTTGCTGATGTAATCGGAATTGATGAAAAGGTTGCAATCATTAAGAGAATTGTAACCAATAGTGTTCGGCGCATATGCTATTTGAGCAATAGGACGCACATGAAGGCTTTGCCGGTTTGCAAACTCAGTATGGTACGTCTTTCCAGCCAATTTTGTATCCAATTACGTTGAATGTTCTATGCAAAATCGGCGTAATGATTACGATAATCAGCATCGGAAGAAGCAGATTAGTATCTGATATCAACGCATCACCCAAAAATAATATTCCAAAGGCGAAGACCATTATTGCAAAAGGGAGTGTGTCTAATAATGGTGCTTTAGATGAAACATCGCCCTCTCTCTTCAAACCCCTTCGGCGCTTAACAAATGAGCCAGCAGAGTCGCCTAATAGGCAACTAAATCCGAGTATTGTTCCCAAAATAAAAGCGCTTGAAATCTGTGACCCAGTATCCCACCAACTACCCTCATACCCAGTTAAAGGATGGATGAATATAGTGGCTTTAGTCTCACTCAATGCAGTAGGTTCTCCCATCTGCAACACAATGAGCACCATCATTATTCCAGAAGTAATTGAACCTCCAATCAAACCATTCCAAGTTTTCCCATCTCCGAGAATTCGATTCCCATCTTTCCAATTTCTACCTCCATCAATTGGCCAAGGCCCATAGCCCGTTTTTGGCAGCCATTTGCCCCACATCATTGCAAAAGTATTGGCTAAAAAACCTGGAAGGTAGAGCCACAACACCATCAATGCAGCAGAAATAATAGTCAACTCTGAAATTAGACTTTCAGCTTGTTCTGACGAGGATAAGATTGAGGTCATGTTTTTGCCAAAGCAGTTAGACCTATGAACAAACCCCCTATTCTGTACCCAGCCTCCAGTATTTTTACGCGCTTTGCTTATGTGGTGCCGTCATTGACATCATAATATGGCGGGAAGCGTAGTTCTTGTAGTCGGAAGTGGCGGCAGAGAGCATTCAATTTGCAAACAACTTGCTCCAAGCCAGTTAGTCGCAGAAGTGCATTGTACTCCAGGTAATGCGGGAACGAGACACTTTGCGACAAACCATTCGGTTTCAGCCACAGATGTATCGGGACTTGTTGAATTGGCTACAATATTGGCTGCAGATTTAGTTATTGCAGGTCCAGAAGCACCGTTGTGTGTTGGCTTAGCAGATGCCCTATCTTTAGTCAACATCCCTTGTTTTGGCCCAGTTGCCAAACTAGCAAATCTAGAAGGCTCAAAGTTGCATGCGAAACAAGTAATGCGTGATGCTGGGGTTCCAACCGCAGATTTTCATGTTTTGGATAGTGAGTCTGATATTGATGCTGCTCTTGATGAATTTTCTCAAAATCCTTGGGTTGTAAAAAGAGATGTATTGGCAGGTGGAAAGGGAGTAGTTGTCACATCTGATAGAGCAGAAGCGAAGGCATTTATCAGTGCATCAATTATCTCGGATGGGAAAGTCTTATTGGAAAATTTCTTGCCAGGTGAAGAAGCCAGTATGCTGGTTATTATGGATGGTACCGATTACGTAACATTACCATGTTCTCAAGACCATAAACGCGCATATGACGGAGACATCGGCCCCAATACTGGGGGGATGGGTGCATATTGCCCTGCGCCAGTAGTCACAGAAATAGTTCATCAAAGAGCAATACAAAGAATCGTTGAACCGATGCACAAATATCTTTCGAATCAAGAAATACCATATCGTGGGGTTCTTTTCGTGGGGTTAATGATTACAGAATCAGGCGATCCTAATGTCGTTGAATTCAATGTTAGGTTTGGCGACCCAGAATGTCAAATTACTTTGCCATTAATTTCTTCGGATCTTTACACACTGCTGTATTCAGCAGCAACAGATGGCCTGATTGAACAGGAGACAACCTTCCATGATAAACAAGCACTAACTGTTGTTTTGGCAGCTGAAGGGTATCCTGCAACTCCGGTTAAAGGCAGGTCAATTGATGGCTTAATCGTTGAGGATATTGTCTCGGAGAATGGGACTACATGGGTCAATTTTGCGGGTGTTGGGGTTGATGAAAATGGCGGCTATATTTCAACTGGCGGAAGGGTACTATCATGTTCTGCTATCGCTGATACTTTAGTCGAAGCAAGGACTCTTGCATATCAATTGATTTCTCGAATTAAATTAGATGGCTCACATTATCGAACTGATATTGGTCATAGAGCATTATAATTATATGGCGCAGTTATTTGATTATTAATGTATTTTTACGGACCAATTATTATGACTCCGGCGATGGTTTCCACTGCAAAAAATATAAGTTCGTAAATGTTGCTAAAAGAGGTACTGCGGAGTAGGTCAGTGTTGTGAGCAACCCGTCACTGTTAAGAAGGCCTCTCAAGTGGCGAACTCGCTCCAGTCTTTAGACTGTAAGCAAAACCTATTGAGGGAAACAAAATGGAACAAAAAACAGGTACTTCGCAAACACCATTACTATCATGGCTAATTGGGCCATTAGCAATGCTGCTTGCAATCGCTGCCATCAAGATTACAGGAATTAATTTTGATCTAAACATGACCACCCTTGCACCTATGGCTGTAGTAGTTATTGCCGGCATAGTTGCAACCCTGCCTCGTGTGCTACGGGACAATGACTCATTTGCAAACATCAATCTTTCCCTCGCTTCTTTGATTGTTGCATTTATCGGTGCTGAATTAATAAATTCATTTACAACGCTCGGTGCTGTTAATGCTGGTATTTTCTTCCTGATTGTCTTTTTCGGACAGATGTTAGAGTCAAAAGGTAGATTTGAATTGTTTACAATTATGACCTTTACAGCAATTGGATATCATTTCAGCCTGCTTATGGCTCAAGCCACACTGGGCTCATTTTCTCCTGACCACATCTATACTTTCCTAAAGGAAGATGGCGGAGGCGTCTTGGTTCATAATTTGGAAAGAGCCGCAGCAGCATATGTGTTCTTTTCTTACCTTACAATCTTCATTGTAGTTGGAGCATTGATAGCAACTCTTGCACGTGGAAAACTAATACCAGCAGGAGAGGAAGGATGGTTCTCATTCCTTGGTTCAAATCAAAATGGATATCATAAGGGGAATTTGCCATTACAAATAGCACTTGCAGTTTGGGCATTGGCTCACATCGCATCACTTTGGCATTTCAATTCCGGTTCAATAGCTGACCAATTAGGTGTTAGTTCAGAAGATGGATACCGTGGCTATGTTGGATATTGGGCTGCTTTCCTTACAGGATTAGTAGCAATGATTGTTGCAGGTATGGTAAGCGAACGCTGGAATACACGTGCTATGTTGTTGAGTTCAATGTGGGCTCTATACCAAGTTTCAAGTTGGAATGAGTCTGGACTTTGGACAAATGCTCAACTCGAAGGTTCTTGGGGTGCGCTAACATGGTTTGGTATTACTTTCTTCATATGTTTTGCAATATACAAGATTTCTACTCATGAAAAATATGGCGGATGGGCTAACCTTGAAGACCATGAGTATTCAGGTGCCCGCCAATTTTGGAATGAACATTGGGCTTCCTTGATGATAGGAATGGCATTCTTCTTTGGATTGGTTATTCGTATTCAATGGTACATTATTCCTTCAATGAATTCCAGTGGTACAGGCACATGGGATATGACAGGTGGTTCTGACCCTTGGTACATGAAGAGAGTTGTAGACTATATTCTTGCAAATAATGCACATCTAGTTTTTGACGCAGACAGATTTTATCCTGTCGGCGGTATTAATCCACGTCCTCCATTATTCACATGGTCTTTGGCTGTTGGAGCAATGATTCTTACACCATTCTTGGGTGAAAATGCATCTGATGCTGTTTGGTGGAGTATGTTGGGATTGCCTGCAATTTATGGTGCACTAACAATACTTCCAGTATCTGCAATCGCAAGAGATCACTCCGGTAAAGTTGCAGGAGTTCTAGCTGCATGGCTTATTGCCTTCATGCCAGCCCACTTAACTCACACAACCTGGGCTCTTGCAGACCACGATGCGTTTGTATTGTTGTTTATCACAATCGGATTCATGTATTGGCTCCGAGCGGTAAAGTATGCTGGTAGCGAAAGGTTATCAAAAACAAACTCTGCAAGTATCGGGGGATTGATTAATTCAGTTCGAGAGGTAATGACTCAGCGCCAATCCGCATTTGCTAATGCTGTTTTGGCAGGAGTTGCGTTTGGAGTAGCCTCATTAGGATGGAAAGGTTTCGTAGTTGGACCATCCATTCTATTCATCGCTTATGCGATTCAAGTTGCACTAAACATGTTCCGCCGTAGAGATTCTACTGCAATCAATGTATTGTTCCTTACAATGCTAGTCGTCAATTTGATGATGGCACTACCATTCTATGCTCACCCGCAGTTGGATTTGGTCTTTGATGGAACAGGTCTTCAACCATTCTTGTTTATTCTTGGATTTACTCTAGCAATTTCATATGTAACAATTGGATTTAGAGACAAGCCTTGGCTACTAGTACTTGGAACTTTGATGGTTGCAGGAATTATTTTCTTTGCACTATTATTTGTCCTAAAATTCTTAGAAATTTCCAATGCTTGGGATGTACTATTGACCGGTTCAGGGTACTTCGCCAAGACCAAGATTTTCGATACAGTTGCTGAAGCAAATGCTCCACCACGTGGACAACTATTCGCTTCCTTTGGCCCAATATTATTCGTATTATCTCTGACAACAGGTGTCTTGTTGGCATGGGAAGGGCTTAGAACTAGAAAGCAGACATCTATTGTATTCAGTATTTGGATTTTAACTGCTTGTTTCATGTCTTGGAACGCAGCACGTTTCATGTTTAATGCTACACCAGCAGTTGCAATTTTAGGTGCATCTGGAATGGTTTCACTCTGGAAGTGGTCCAATTGGGAAGGATTAATTCGTTCATGGAGAAAATTCGGAATCCGTACACCTGCTGATAGAATTACAGGAATGAGGAAAGCAGTTTGGAGAACTCCATCATTCTCTGCTATATTGCTAGTAATGGTAATGTTACTAGGTCAGCATGCTACATACGGAATAGATGCTGCAATGCCTAGGTCTATTGGAGAACAAGAAATGGACGAGGATATTTACAACATAATGCCAGATATTCTAAGATGGGACGAATTTGGCTTTTCATTGCTAGACAGTAGCCCATATGGTGGAAATTGGTATCTAGGATCATTTGGTTCTGGTTTCAACGATGAAGGATGGAATAAAGCATATGACTGGCTTGCTGAACAAGATTCAGAAGATGCCTATTCCGACCGCCCTGCATTCGTATCATGGTGGGATTATGGTTTCCAAGCACTAAATAATGGAGAACACCCATCCGTTTCCGATAACTTCCAGTCTGGAATTCCAGCTACTGGAAATATGTTACTTGCAAGAAGCCAAGAAGATTTGGTCTCTATGTTCATTTGGCAACTTGCTGAAGGAGATATTGCATATAACCATGGAAATACTGGTAATTACGAAATGACAACTACTTTCTCGGCAATTATGGATAAGCATTTGTCCGATGCTGAATATGACGAATTTGTATTTATTGAAACTAAAGTTGACAATGATGCAATGATCGACAAAATCATAGAAAGTTCCTTTGAAGCATACAAGACAAACACGGACGTAGTGATGGCTCGTGGATATCATTCTGGTAACAGCGAACCTGTTTATCGAATCTATGAAGACGGCGAGAGAATGATTTGTACAGAGGACTTATCGATTTCCTGTGTTGACGGAGATTGGTCGGATGAGTTTGAAGCAAACCGTACTTTCAGTAATAATATTAGAACTGGTAAGAACACAGTATTGGCAACTACCCACTACATTATCGGCGATTATTGGTATACTTCTGATTTAGTTGATGAATTTGATTCCGTTTCAACAAACATTCACAAGAAGAATGCTCGTTTAGCATTGACAGTTCAACATTTGGACGAATCACTTACTTCATCAGAAATAATTGATTTGTATGATGATATTATTGGAATGGAAGATTACTACGAAGTTCAAGATTACGAAGGCGCACCAGGTGAAACAATTTCTCGTGACCACGAAATAAGATATTTCGCAGTTGACAACAGACTCTATCCAAGAGCAGGGAAGTATACTGCAGACCAGAACTATAACAATCGTCAACCGATGGGTATTTTCGGTGCACCTTCTATCCTGTCTGGACAGGATGTTCAGACATTCTTGAGTACTGTTTACGAAACCACTCGTGGTGGGTTTGAACAAGAGATGACTACAGAAGAAGTTGATGAGGCAATGTATCAAGATATGCTCAATCAACAATCTGGAGCAGATGTTGACCTACTGTCAATTAGCGATGTGAGAGTTGATCATTCTGCAGCATTCTTTGATACGATGCTGGCTCGCTCCTATGTTGGTTATGGTGCAAGTACACTTGGAATGGATGTAGGTGATAGTAATCCGCAACCTGCACAACACTTTGATTTGCAAGGTTCTCCAGGAAGTTACTTCCAGCAATCTGTACCTCTTCCAGGGGCAATGATGAATCACTTTGTTATCTCAAATTGGTATAGTGAAGATCCTACAATACCAGCAGGACAAGCAAATACCTATGTCAAGATTCTAAAGTATTATTCTGGTGCTGAAGTTTCAGGCCAAGTTAAAATGAGTGACGACGGACAAGGTCTTCCAAATGTAAGAATCTTGTTAGAAAGAGATGCATTCTCTGGCGAAGGACCAACTGATTTAGATGAAGATACTTATTGGATTCCAATTGGATATACTGATGCTGATGAAAATGGTGATTGGTCATACACAGTTCCAGCAGGAAGAATACGTGTAAGTGCATTCGCCGGTGAATACGACCCTACAATTGCTGATGCAAGTATTCGCTCTGGTGAAGGAGGTCAAAACCTCCAAGATTTGTTTACTGCAGTTAACGATGATAGGGAACTTTATGATGTCACTGCAATCCTTGGAAATGTTGCAAATATGAGTTGGCTCGGTGAAACTGAGATGAACGTCACAGGTGACCAAGCAGATAGAATTGAAGATATTGCTGACGAACTCGACATTGAAGTGAAGAGCAGCGGTGTGTCTGGACTAATTACATGGAGTGGCGACGAATCATTCGCTGGTGATGCAATAGAAGATGCAGATTTCATTCTACGTAACATTTGGTCAATGACTGATAACTATTCAATCACAACTACAAGCGGTTCATTCACTACTGAAGAATCTAGAATCCTTCAGGGTACAGGTGAAGTAACCTTTACCGAAGAAGGGACATTTGATAGTGAAGGAATTGCATTTGCGGAAGATTTCACTGGGACTTTCACTAGAACTATTGCAGATTCAAGAACTTACTTCGGCAATGGTACATGGAACGGAAATGGATTGATTGAAGCTTCATGGCTTGAAAATTCATCCTCTGTCATTGATTGTGAAACCGATAATGAAACTGGTTCTATTATGCCTACTAACGAAACCGTTTGTATTTCAGATTCTTCTGGATTACTAACTGTATACTTGATTTCAGGTGAAATAAATGCGCAAGGTAGTTTGACATCTGAAGGTACCTCAACTCTAGTAAAGACTCTTGAAGGTGCTACCTTTGAAGGTACAGGTTCTTTTGCAGGAATCGGTACGATTAATGGAACAGGACTGTTTGTTGGTTCTGGACACTTCTCAGGACCTATGGTTCAAGCAGGTTCATTCTATCAAACAGGATTAGTTCCTGGTATGTACAATATGATCGCTATCTTAGCCAACGGTAAGGAAGTACTACTCCCGGACCCAGTAGACGTTGGAATAAATCCATCATATGATTTGGAACTTGATTTGCCTGGTTCAATTTTCGCAGATAAGATGACTGGAATGGATGATTTACCAATTGCTAACCACACATTTGAGTTAATTGACTCCACCCTTTATGCACAATCATCATCTGATGGAACAACTTGTGATACAGGTGATGGATGCATAGAAATTACTACAGATGAAGAAGGTAATTTCTCATATGGACCATTAACGAGCGGTGAATATTTCTATCGCATTGACATTGATAACGATGGATGGTATGAATTAAATGAGACATTTACTGTACGTAGTGACTCTGAAAACTTTAGTTTAGCCTTTGCAATACCTACCTTTACCGATTTGACGATTACTCTTGTGTCACCAATTGATGTCAATGGTGATCCACTAGAAGATGTTTCAAATAGAACTCTAACATTCTCAAATGATTTGGACAGCATTATGTCTGTTGAAGCGACTTCTGATGAAAATGGAATTGTCGATGTTGAACTTGCTCAAGGACCTTATACAATTTCCGATGAAACAGGTGATGAATACATCTTGTTTAGTTCATACGAGGTAACTCTTGAGGATGATGCATTTGAATTAACATATGCAAGAGAGAGTTGGGTTAATGGAACTATTAGAGCAATAAATAGTACTACCGAATATGAGATTTGGAATAGCCAAGATGATACATTGAAGGAATTAAACTCCGAACCTGCCTCCGGATTAGCGGTAAATTTCACCTCAGGTGATTTACTCTTTACCACAGCAACTGATGTTAATGGAACATACAGTATTCGCCTACCGGCTGGACACGAGTTCCAAATGACTACAATGTCGTTATTCACAGCAATGAGTGGAGGTCGAGTCATTGATACTTTACCAGATATGGCTGAACAGGAAATCATGTATTTGGCTCCAACAGGATATGTCTATGGACAAGTCTTCCTATATGACAATAATACTTTCTGGGATTCTTCAAATCCTGGATTTGAAATGGCAACGATTACTGCAACCGATTCTACTGGTGTTGAATGGACAACTGAATTAGATTCAAGTGGTAGATTTGGTGTTCACGTGCCTGCAGGTCTTACTGATGTTTCCTTGCCAGAAGGTCTACTAAACAGTACGAGTGTTGAAGGATTTAATGTTGAAATAGACCTTGAAATGTCAATGCTTGAATTAATCGTTAGCCCAGAATCACAAATGGTAACCTTCCAAGTCTTTATGGATGCAGCCGGTGATGGAGAGATGGATAATGGAACATTGATTAGACCAGCCTTCACATTGACTTCCGGATATGATTTCGTTGAAGATATCAACATCACCTCTGATGATTATATCTCAGATGGAATTGTTGAAATTGAATTACAACCGGGTGCATATACTCTAGTATTCAATTCAACTTTGGCTGCGGATGAAAATGCTACTGATTATTCCTTGACCTCTTCCACATCACAGTTTAACATTTATGTGGGTCTTGAAGAAATGGATAATTATTCAGTTGCATTACACAATAAGTACCTTGTTTCTGGAACTCTAACCGATTCAAACGGAAGTGGAATGTCAGCAATTTTCCAACTTTGGAATTCTGATGGCTCTGACTGGATTAATCTAGAATCTGATGAAAACGGTACATTCGCTGAGTATGTTGAGGAAGGAGAATGGATTGTCGTAGTTGCTCCATTCCTTGACGATAATAACGGTACTGAGCAATTGCGCAGTGCTTTGAGTGTAAGTGCTGAATCAACACGTACAGGACTTGCGCTACAGACTAGTACATCCGTTGAAGTTTCCTTCACATTGATAGAAGCAGTAACAGAATCTACTTTGTCGGATACTAGAGTTACTTTGGTCAGCCATGAAGGACTTGGTAATATCACATTGGAAAAGACTGATGCTGATGGTAATGTGACCTTTGAGGTTTATCCTGGTCAGTGGAGTTTATTCCTAAACAACACCATTCCACAGAAGCAATGGACAATGAACACATCAAGTGATCCTTTCAATGCCGATGGTTCAAATGATTCAGTGAACCTTGGAAATGTTTCAGCTGATTTGGTTGTACAAATTGGTGGAAAGGTCTTCTGGGATTTGAATGAAGATGACACACCTGGTTTGACAGAAGGAGTTCCTGAAGTTAATGTTACAATTATGGGCTCGAATAACACTGCAATCAATGAAACAGTGGTAACAGATGAACAAGGTGTTTGGAGCCTATTTGTTCCACTAAGAGACATCTATTCAGTCACAATTGACAAGGAAGGATTCACAAGTGAATCATACGATGTTGAAGAAACAGGTGGATTCCCAGTATATGATGAAATTACATCTCATGACATTGAGATGAATGCAGGTAATGTTTCGGTTAGCGGAACAATCACCGACATCCAAGGAGCAAGTAGACTATCAGATGCAAGTATTGTACTCTATCCTGCATTGGATGTTGAGAGAGATATTATTTCACTCACAGGAACAATGGTTGATGATGTACTTACTTGGGACGCAACTATCAGCCCAGGAGACTGGGTTGTAGTAGTAACCGAAAACAATGCTAGTGAAAATGGCGGTGGAATCGCTATTGGACTGCTTGAAGCAAGTGTTGCAAATGGTGGTACTTTAGAACTTGAAATGACTCTTGGTGGTTGGGCTGAATTAACAACCACATGGGCGGATATCGAGGGTGTACCACACCACGCAGGTTCTGATGATGCAGGATACTCAATGATTACTGAAGCCGTAGTGGTTGAAGTGAGCATTGGAGATGGATTAGTTTGGGAAATGCCAATTGAGGCAGATGGAACATTGAATCTCCTTCTGCCTTCAGGTGACTTTGACATTGATTCTACTTTCATCACCATCCAACACGATGATGAACTTGAGATGAAATACAATTCTGGTGTTAACAGTAATATTGATGCAGACCTACAATCTATTACACTTGAGTTTAACAGGAGAATTAATTCTGAAACCAGTGTTCAGGTGGTTAGTGGAAGTATTACAAATGCAACCACTATTGATGATGATAACAACAAATTGATGGCAGGAGAGTCACTCTCTGAGATAGAATTTGATGTTCAAGCAGACTATCTTGGTACAGAGACTACAGATGCATTCGTTGTAACTGGATTGGTCGACATATCACCAGATGAAGCAGATTGGAATCTCCAATTCTGGGACGCAACTGAGAGTGAATGGGTTGATTCAATCGAAATCACACTCGGAATTGGTGCTAATTCTAGCGATGACAGTGTTTCAAATAGTTCAATCTTCAAGGCAAAGTTAACTCTTCCAGATGCTGCAACTGTTTGGCACTTAGAGAATGGACACACGATCAATGTTAACTTGAATACTGAAACAGGTTCAGGTAGCGAGGTTTCAATCAATGTTCAAGTTCCGCAAACCTATGGTTTCAACATCACAGATGCTACAGAAGAAGTAGGAATTGCTCCATCAGGCAATAGAAACTTTGAGTTTACATTAACCAACGATGGAAATGGAGATGACACTTTCACTATTGAACTGGCAGACAATATTCCAGATGGCTGGGAAATAACTCCTACCAGTTCCACAATGACAATTGCTAAGGATACAAACCGAATTCAAATGTTTACTGCATTCGCTCCTGCTGATTTCTCAGAAGGAAGCTTTACTGTTTCAGTAACAGTAACAAGTGAAGATGGAACAACAACCGATTCCTTTGATGTCACGATTTCTTCCGCACGTATCAAGTTGAGAGTAGACCAAGGTGCTATCATTACTAAATCTAATCATGATTCAGATGTGCCTGGGGATATGAAAATACCTGTTGAAAACTTTGGAACATTAGATGCAACTTCAGTAATCGTGTACCTTACGCCACAAGAGACTGGTGGCAAAGAGATG
>JABIGP010000001.1 GCA_018650105.1 Methanobacteriota archaeon | reverse complement strand
TAAGCCTCCACTCCCGGTGAGTGACAGTAAGAGATGGTCATCGCAGCATCGCCTATGTGTCCATCGGTCCATTCTCCATAACCGCCAGTGTAATGAATCTCATATGATTCAGTCCATCCGCTAGTAAAAATAGCCCCATTATTCCTCATTTGACGCCACCAGTCAAATGCATTGGTTGTGTTATCTTCATCATTCTCAAAATAATCTATAGTTGAAACCATAAATGCCCGTCCTGGGGAAGAAGTTACCGGTGAAGGGAATGCTATTTTACCAGTCCATTGTTCTTCAGTCAAATTCCAAAGTGATGTTGGAATTGTCACATTTTCTCCATCAACATAGTTTTCATCATAGTTTATACAAACATAACCTTGGTCAAATGGAACTGCAAAATCTCCATCATTCTGTGATAATGACTCAATAGAAATATTCTCAACTTCAGTGGAGTGATATTGTAAGAGGCAATTATCTATTGCGCTTTGCAAATAGGTATTGTCCAATCCAATCATCAAATCTGCTTGCTGGGCATCCTTTGTTTGCAACATTTGTTCTAATATTCCTCCAGCATCATCAGTACGAATAATCTCTACTTCAAATCCAGATTGATTTGTAAATTGTTCAATCATTTCATCAGATATTGCATTAATATCATATGTAAGAATACGCAACTTTCCATCATCATTGTGGCCTATTTGTGCACCTTTACAAGACCCAGAATCCGTACTGTATTCTCCTGTCATCAAGGATTCATTATCAAAAATGCATCCGGATGATGTTGACATCAGCATCATTGTCATAAGAATAATAGGAGTTTTCAAGTTATTCTTCATGTAAGCCCTCCAATTAGAAATTAGATAAGACTTGATGGCAGCGGTCGATCAATTCTAGCGGGTTATGTGCCAGAATGTACAAACTTGGCTCCCATCCAAATGCACCTTCATCAAGTAATACGTCTATTTTCGTTGAACCCTTTTCGATAATTCCTTTTGGGGCCAGTGCTAATTTGTATCCAAGATTTTCACAAACAGATTCAATTTTTCCGACATCCACTGCGTCATTCAATAAAGGTGGCTTAATATTTAGAATTGCGACTTTCTCAGGATCATTACTCATTATTTGCAACAATACATTTGCTAAATGAGTTGATGCTCCGAATGCTGGGGTTTCATGATGTCGTAGTTTTCCATCAACCATTGTGATCTTCCCAGGGAATGCCGCAACATCCTCTATGACCTTAGCATCAGCAAGAGCAGAAGCAATATTGAGTCCTACAGCAGGCATTGCATCAGATATTTTGCGTATATCTAATCGGCCGATAGCCCACTCTAATCTTCGAAGTAGGCTTCGTTGCTCTTGGCCAACATCTAGGTCCATTCCAGTTAATGTCTTGTCAAACCGCAAAGTGTTGTTTCCGCCAAATTGAAATTCCAGAACTAGCCTTTGGCGAATTACGTTTAACTGCGGTCCCATCGTAATCAACGCCTGTGAAAGTTCGTGAGCCCAGCCATCAATCGTTGATTCATCAGCGGAAGCGAATAATTCGACAGGTTTCTTCATTATTTGCCTCGAAATAGTGCTCTGCGTAGTCCCTAATATGTCCGCAATTTCTACCTGCGACCAACCTTTTGAGCGCAAATCCTTGGCTACTTGTTGATGAAGTCTATCAAGCCACTTAGAGCCTATTTCTCCTAGCATGATGTATCCTTTACTCTGTGGTTATTCAATGTTGTTAAAGAAATATGCATAATGCATTTGTTTCTAAAGGTGATTTAGAGTTCCAAAATAGTTGGTATTTTTCTGGTAAATGAAACAATTAATCATCAATACCCGCATTTTGCAGGTGCTGAGATAGTTTTTGGTAGGATTCTAGTCTTTCCGATGCTGAAATAACAGCTCTCCCAGACGGTGAAGCCAATACCCATATTTCGAGATTACACAGGACTTTTGACCAATGTTTTGGTCGTAATTTTTGTTCTTGTAGCCCATGATCACACTTGCTGAGGTTTGGGGCGAATTGTTGCTTCCATTGCTTCTTTCCGACAAAG
>JABIGP010000002.1 GCA_018650105.1 Methanobacteriota archaeon | reverse complement strand
TTCACTGCGATATCTGGGCTACAATACAGATCAATCCCATTTGCTGAGCCATATTCCTTCCTCTCAAAAACCATCCATTGCTTGTGAAAACGATTGACTAAGGCTTGCACGAAGTCAGTTTTCCAAAAATCGTTTATTCTTTTCAATGCATTTTTGATTAAGTATTCCATGTCTAGATTATTGAGTTCTAAATTGCGTTCTATTGCATTCTTCGTTCCAACGATTTCATGAATTGACATTATTTTTTGTTGCCTGAACATTTTTTCACTGAGATTTTCTCTAATTTTTCTCTCAGTGTATAATTGCGACCACTCAACATTCATCTGTAAATCTTCCAAACGCTCAAAGATAGTTTGTTTACAAGAACGTAGCATCAAATCCCAATGTGAGCGAACATCACACATGGAATGCCATTTTTTTGGTAATGAGCGTTTCCAATTTTCTTGGTTAATCCCGTATCTAATAACCCACCATCGAGGGCATGCAAGGAATAATTCTATTCGGCTTCTACTCCATACTCGATGGTATTCCATAACCTGTGTGACAATTAGTCAACCTGTATAAAACACTAGTTTGCTCAAACCAAACCAAATCTACTTGCCGCAATGATTGAGTTTACAATTGCCCAAATTGATACAGGAACTAAGCACCAGCCAACAAATTCAGCAAATACTTCTGAACCGAACTTGCCGAATAGACGTGAGAATGGGCCGCCAATTGCGGCAATCCATCGCAAGCACAAGACAGCCAATCCCCCCATCAAAACGATGCCGAATAAGAATCCGATTCCATATAATATTCCAAATCCACCACTCAAAATACTTGCTCCAACACCTTGCTGGATAAGTGAAGGGAATGCCAACCAGCCGAACCATCCAAACCACGCACCAATAAGCACGTCTCGCTCCATGTCCTCAAGTTCTCTCCATTCCGAGAATCCCTTTGGGAATAACTTGTGAATTTGCTTTGCAATTATTTTCACTTCGTAAGGACTACCATTCTTAGCAGCAAAGAAACTCATTTCAAACATCCAGATAAACATCAATATATTGAGATAGAAGTTTAGATTGCTAGAGATAGGCAATAGTGTTAAGATTAGCGGAATAAGGTTGATTGTCAATATTGCGGCAGCACTTGATGCAATAGTACTGAACCACAATAATCCTGGGGCAATCGCTTGTTCTGGTGGCTGCCAATTTGTTCTTGGAAGAGCCAGTAGCAATAGGAATAATCCCGGTCCAAATAATAGGGTAAAGTAGGTTGCAACTCCGTGAGAGCCGCCATTGTCAATTGTATTAATGGCGTCAGTGTATTCCTTTGAGCCAGCAGATGATGCTGTTGCATAAGCAATGTGCATTGATGGGTCGATAACGAAAACAGCATCAGCCACACCAGATGGGAAACTCGCAGTCAGTAAGTTCCCATCATCGTACAATATTGGCCATGATACATTTAATTGGTCTTCATAAAATGCTACATCACGCATTGATGCATCTGGTCCAGCGACGATTTGAACAATTGAGATTCGTTCAGGCATCTTTCCATGTGTGTAATTAAATTCAGCTGCTTGATCTTGAGCATTAACTGAACCTGGTAATATTACACCTACTATGACAGCATCTTTTCCTTCCATTAGTTGGGAGATTGAATATTCCTCACCAGCAGAATTTTGCAAAGAGCGATCAACAATTCTAGAATCTTGCTGAATGTTTTCTGCTCCTAAATTAATCTGGTCAAAAGCAGTTGGAATGAATAATAATGTCAAAACAAACATTGCACCCAATATCGGAGGGGGAAGAACTATTCCACTTCGGAATAGGAATAAGAAATATCCAATAAAGGATACGAATGTTGTCAGAGAGAGCCATATTGCGGCATTTGCATAGCCTTCATCAGGTCTCTCTACCTCAAAACGAATGATTCCATAAGCATGGCAGTCTTCATTCGGGTCTCCACCAATCAAAGTGACGCATATTTGCACATTGGAATCGCCAAGAGGGACTCTTTCAGAAGCAGCCCAAACCCAAACAGTACGGTTTTCTCCCAAATCTCTTTCCATCAGAACATTTGTTGAAGAAGTTTCTACCAGTAAGTCTACGTCATTGACATATTTTTCATCCCAAGCCAGAGGACCCCATATTTCCCATCCAACTTCAGTTACATCAGAAGAACCCCATGCAATTGTAGGTTCAAATTCAATATGTGCTCT
>JABIGP010000240.1 GCA_018650105.1 Methanobacteriota archaeon | reverse complement strand
TTCACTGCGTTCATCCACTCATCGTGAGTGAACAGGTATCCAGCACAGTTAGAATCGTCTGGAATGAACAGCCTACGTCCGATAAGGCGTCCAAATTTCTCTCGATCGGAGGAACCTGGTGACCGAATGTAAAGGGTTACATTTTTGTCAGGGTTTGCCAAACTGGTTCGCTGTGTTGCTTCAACCTTCTTTGAAAACTTTGGATCACTCAAGAGAATCACATCCAAATGAGTTCAATTCTGATTTTTTATTCTCTATGCAAAGGGTTGCCCATTCCCGTTCTCCAAATTCTCTTTTGTCAAATATTGCCAAAATTCTCTTGGACAATGTTTGGAAATGTCTGTCCAAAGACAAACAAGGGCTTGGCAATTCAATCGTAGGCAGGCTGCAAAAATACCATGGTAAATGGTGTGTTTTCTGTATGTTGGTTAACATCGGATAGTTCAGGGGTTTCCACCATATCAATGCAGCCTCGAAAATGAGAGGTTTTGACAAAAAACATACCATGGTATCGATTAATTCGTCGTGTCGAGTGGGCTGGCAACAGTAGTCTTTATTGACAGTTGGCGGCGTATGATGTGCATGGTTGGCGGAACATCTGGACGATTTGTCCCGAAGAAGCCGTCCGTAGCAACCGAATTTCCAGAAATATTGAATCAATGGAATGACGATTCTGATCCAAGTCTGGGAGCGGGAACCACTCCGATAGCATCAGATTGTATCGTGCTCCTCGCATAGTCGAGAGTTTGCTTTGTCTCTGTAAAATATGACTCAGTTACTAATCTGTACATAATATCTTCACTAGCGTGTAACAATTTTTGAGATATTAGAATGTGTTTGAAGAGGTATTTTTATTTAATTGCAGAACAGCCGTAAATCATGGCAGAAGAATTCCAAGTATCAATCAATAAAATTTTCCCAGTAATACTTGTAGTTATATTATTTCTTGGAACATTACCAATTTCTCAATTGGCAAGAGCATCTGGTGGTGCAGTTGTTGATACAGATACTAATACTGAATATTTTGATGAAACAATTTACCACGAGTCCGAACAGCCGCTCTTTTCTTCAGACAAAAAGTTGTTGACTGTACCTAGTATGGGTCAGGCAGATTGGGCCTTATGTACCGCCATACAAGCAGCACAGGCTGTTGCAACAAATAGCATCACATGGGACTGCGACGATTTAGATGGCGATGGATGGTTTCAATTTGACGACGATGGACATTTTCTTGAGCACGATCGATATTCAATGAATATTTACCTTGTGTATCAATATAAAATCGAATATTATGGGGATTTAACAATCAAGACTACAACATCATGGGATTATAATACTCCTCCTCAGACAATAACTGAAATCATCGACTCAAATGAAAACTTTGAGGTTTCGGCCAAGGCCTCTCTTCGATTGAAAATCAATCGCAACTATGTGGGACCAGATGGTGATCAAAACATACACCGAAACACTTTGGATTTTGATATTCCTGTAATGAACCCAATTACAGATATTGATGGCGATGGTACACATGTCAATTTCAAAGGTACCAAATATTACAAGTGGGATAATTATGTGGAATTTGTTACAGAATCGGATGAAAACAACATGCTAGGGCAGAATCATGATTTAGATGGCGCCATTACTTTGTTCGAGATTGATTTACTCGGCTTAGCTGCTAATATATTGCAAGGACCTCAACTAGCGCTATTGAAGGCATTCAATCATTTCATCTCAATTACGTTTGAAATCAATCTAAATCTTAAAGTAGATATGAAAAATTATGTCCAAGTATTGTTAGGAATGAATTCTGTTTCTTCTATTAGAAGCAGTTACCAATCCGACAGTTCAAGATCAGGGTATGGCTGCTTTTTGAGTTCAACGGGTAGTTGCACAAAAATGGTTACAGGTTCAGGTACCCAAATGAATGGAGTTTTGGGATTTTATCATTCAATATCCACTGAGGAGTCTTACAGTGCAGATATAGTCATAGATCATGCGGATAGCTGGGATGCTCGGCTGATTTGGGGTTGGTTTACAGATGGTAATCCCAAGGTATATCCTCTTTCATCAGGAAATTTTGCCACATCGAGTTCTGGCAATCAACTTACCTTGTCAAGTTCATCTTTCCCGATAGACTCTTCAAATAGTTATATCCTGACAACTCCCCCTAATAATAAACCAGAAATTACGATCACAGATGGTACAACTGAGATTTCAACATTATCTGCAAATTTGGGGTCTTCATCATCAATTACAGTTTACACATATGATGGCGATGGCGATGTTCTGACTGGCAGGGTAGCATGGGGGGATGGAAGTTACACGGAATTGAATTCTAATTCACCACAAACCGTTTCTCACACATACAGCAACACTGGGATTTTCCATATCGGTGTCGAAGTTAGTGATGGTAAAGATTTTTCTTATGGCGCTCCCCTGAGGGCAATTGTTACACCTGAATTCAGTGCACTAACTGAGATTTTATTATCAACGGTAGACAATGTGATAGATGAAGGCGATACAATGCAATTTTCTTTGGATTCAACCACTTCAGAAACTACAACAGAATATATTTTCGATGATGGGCAAGGAAATAACGAAAGATTACAACCATCATCTGGGCAACTTTCATCATTGACAAAAAATATTATTTATCAATCTCCTGGTGAATTTTTCCCAAATCTACAGGCTTTTGATTCAACTGGTAATTTGATTGGGTATCATGATTTGAAAATCCGAGTCTTACCCGATTTTGGAAATGGTACTTACGACATAACCCAATTTGAGATTTTGGGAGATGGAATTTTAGTAGTGATTGATGATGATGGCAATCAATTGTATACAGATGAACGATCTGAACATTATGAGAATAGCAATGTAAGCTCTGATGCTCTGATCAATGCGGTATCCAAAGTTGCCACTATACGAAATAAATCTGTTGAGTTTTTCATTGTCGGAGATACGGATTTGGATGGCACAGTAGATACTCAAGGATCAAATGGGCCCGGCCTCAAAATTCTAAGTCAATATTCCACCGTAATTTGGACTACAGGTTCTGATTATATACCACTGACAGAATTTGATGAATCTGTACTTACGACCTATGTGCGTTCTAAGGGTTCATTAGTTTTGTTTTCTCAAGATTATCTTTACGGAGTAAATTCAACACAAAATCAATGGTATCAGGGAACATTTGCGTATGATATTCTCGGACTCGGGTCAAGTATTCAAGACATTGGAGAACCTTCTGCAAATTATGTGTCGAATAATGAAGCACCGTTTTACGGATTGGGTGAAATCGAACTTAGTGAACTAACTTCTAATTCTTATCAGGATGACCTAAGTAACCTCGAAACCTCATATTTATGGCCAGAATTCCAAGACTTTGAATCGAGTTCAATTCATGGTGCAAAGAGCCGTTTTATCAACCCACAAACAACTCCATTTACTGATATGGGGACCGGCACGATCAATTGGAGAACTTGGAATTACTGGCAACGAGATTGTTCAGCGAGTACCTTTGGTAGTTGCTCTTTCAAATCAGCACCTGCAAATGACAATAATGCCAAAACCATGTATGCAGATGTATATAATTTGAATGTTGCAACACAGTTACAATTCAATTACTATGTTTCTTCTGAAGCAACTTATGACATCTTAAAATTCAGCGTTAATGGTCAGGAAGTTCAGAGATGGTCTGGAACCTCGATGACGCAATGGGGTACATTTTCACATACTTTGAGCCCTGGTAGCCATTCGTTAGAATGGGCCTATGTGAAAGATGGTTCAGGCAGTTCAGGTTCTGATGCAGCCTGGATTGATGCAGTCTATTTGTGTTGTAATACAGTTAGCACAGAACGACTTTTAGTTAATGAAATCATGCAGATTGGAGATTCAAATTATGGACTAAAGCATCGAGCATTAACGGATGGAGACAATGATGGCCAAGCTGATACATTCGCTGACATTTTCTTCTTTGCAATCGATCCAGTCCAAATCGATAAAAAATATGATTTGGAAAACATGATTCTTAATCTAATTGATACATCAGTGAACAGGAACGTAATACCTTGGACTCCTGACGGCGGAATAGAGACTCCTGAAAAAGCAAATTGGTTGTTCATGGATGATGATAGTTTTACTCCAAGTAATTGGGGTGGTGCTGATCAATGTGGTGTGCAATGGTACAATATTCGTTTATTTGGAGGGCAGAATATTGAGATCAATATGGAATTGCCTTTGTCAAGAAGTGATGTTTATGACAATTATGATGTCTCAGACTTGACAATATTTGATCTTGAAGGCAACCAAGTTACTGGTTCAATTGTTTCAGGAGATCATTGGAAATTAAATTACACAGCATCAGAAACGGGGACTTATCAACTACGTGTAAATATGACCTTGACCGGTTCAAACCAGTCAACAAACGGCGCAATATTACCGGTATACCGCTTGTTGGTGACCTCCCAATTGGATAACTTCCGTCCCGAACTGGTATTGGATGGAGTTTCAATAAATGATAATCTTACGCCAAAAAATTGGGCAGGAGCGCAAGATTATTCTTCAACAACATTCGAACTTGGTCTACTTCAAACAAATACCCATTATGGTATTACATTAGATTCAAATGATGAATCATCTTCACATTCATTGCGTTATTCAATTGTTGATAATGATACAGGGCAGATTTATGTTACTGATTTATTTACACTGTCTTCATCAAAGAATCACACGATTTTATTTGAATTACCATCAGCTGTAAATGTAAATCTAATAATTGAAAACATTGGCGACTATGAACATCCGTTACTGGGCACTTTTGGATATGAGGTGAATTTCTGGAGCATTCTACCTCCTGATGCAAGTGACCAAAGTAATGGCATATTAAAATTAACAGAAAACGTAAAGCAAACATTTTGGATATCTTCAATTTTAGACCAATCAGATTCCTTTGCTGTTGATTCATCATGGGATGAAAATATGATAATTGAATTCGAATCTGATTTTGCAGATATTGACGCCTATGCAATCGTTCAATGCCCTAATCAAGAAGTTGTGAATCATTCATTGTTTTCAGGTGTGATTGAGATTGGTTGTGATGAGCCATTTTCAGAGGTCACTGTTGAAATTTTCACTAATGAGATATATTTGCCATACAGTTTACAATATCTGAATGTTGATTCTGAAAACAAGGTCCAATCAGAACAGCCATTATTTGGAATAAATCAACAACCAGGAACATTTGACTCGTGGTCATTACCCTACATTTCCGAGGGGAGGATTCTAAGTTTGGTAACCAACCAAAGTGGATTTGCAGTATTCTATGATAGGATGGGTCTTGAAATTAATAGCGCTGACTTGAATTCTGAATTCATTCTAATTCCTGATAACGCAGCAAGATTCGAAATCGAAAATTCTGGTGAGTATAAGTTTATTATTTTTGAACCAGATAAACAAGATATTTGGATTGAGCAACCCGAAATTGTAACATTAGGCGATGTACTTACCATTGGAATAGAAGTAAATCAATCATTTGATTTCACAAGTAAAATGTCTCAAGAGAGACTTGACCACCTTTGGATAATTTCTGCCCCCAATTTGACACTGAGTCTTGCTTCAGAATATAGTTCAGTCCAACTTTTAGACCAAACTACTAGCGATAAATCAATTGGAAGCAAATTACATAGTTCACTATATTCCAATTATTCGATTGATACTAACTCATTGCCAATTGGCACAAATCAATTTTTCTTTGAATCATCTTCGAGTTGGTCAGAAAACCTTCAATTTGATGTACAAGTAACTCTTTTTGATAAAATCAACACAGTACCGGTAATTTCAGGTCCAACAAATTTAGAATTTAATAGTTCTGAATTGAGTGGTGTTTGGTCATATCAAATACTTGATGCTGATGAGGAATCCATGGTAATCTCGGTACTAAATTCAGTTCCTGGATTAATAATTGATAAGACATCAATCGATTCTTCAGGAGTGGTTGAGGTTCAGTGGGACTTTTCAAATTTGCAGCAAGAGAATTACACATTCATTCTTGTTGTTGAGGATGAAGAATCTATAATACAGCATATTACTAATCTAAGGATTACTTATGAGGAGATATTGGTAGACGATATATTTGGTTGTAGCAATCAAACAGCTGTAAATTACAATCCTTTAGTAACAATTGATGATGATACTTGTCAATATGATGATGATGACGTTATTGACACTACTAATACTACAGATACTGGAGATAATAGTACAAATCAGCCTGACCAGTCAGAAAAACCAAGTGAGGGATCAGGTGATTCATCTAAAGCCGGTTCAACTTTAGAACCAGTTTTGATTTTTTCAATCATTGGCGGAGTTGTTTTATTATTATTGGCAACCTTAGTATTTTCATCAAGGTCTTCCAAATCCGATAGAGACCGTCAATCTAATTTTGATAATTCACAGCATGGGTTTGATGATTTGTTAAATCAAAAGGATCCTCTGGTCGGACTAAGCAATATGCCTCCAAACCCACCGTTAACTCAGGCCAATCTCTCTACAGAACCTGCCTACACAAATACAAACCCCTCACAAAATTTAGAACCATCGGCAATTCCTTCTCGAGTTGAAAGTTATTTGCAATTGAAAGGTGGCGGTGAATACTCTCTGGATGAAAGAGGAACAGTTTACACTGACCCATCTGGTTACGAATGGGTTCAACTCGGTGATGGCTCATTTGTAAGATTAAACTGAGTTTTGGTTGTCACGGATTACCTCGCTTAGCGCAGTTGGTAGAGCACCTGGCTGTAGTTGGAAGAATCCAAACGTCTCAGCAGACACCAGGGTGTCCTTGATCCAAGTCTGGAAGTGATTACTTCAGCCAGATTGGAAGTCCTTCAGGACTGTTATCAAGTGACCATGCTAACAAGTCAACATCCATTTCCAAAGGATGGGTCTGTGGCCATGAAGGCAAGCATGAAACACTGGCCATGCCCTCTAAATCTGCATCAATATCTCCTCTCTCAACCTTATCAATATCAATTCGTGAACCACCTAATTGGAAAGTCGATGTGTCATCAGATAATCCAATCGCATTACGGTACCACCTCATACCCAATCTTGTAGAACTGTATTTTCCACTCCATCCACGTGGGACATTGAGATTGAGAAACATCTCTCCTGCAGCAAATGCATTTCGTAGTGCCGTAATGGGGTCATCACCCCATAATCGAGCTGATTGTTTTGGCCAACTTGTAAGATGGGGCTGATTGATATCGATATGAGGTCGATTAAGATTTGCCGGAATGTCAGGCAATACAGCCAATGCTGCTTCAACGAGCCCTACTGTTGCATCTACTGATATTTCCATCCCCTCCCCATCAAATGACGACCACGAACTTGCTATTGCTGGCACTCCATACATGCCAGCCTCTCTTGCAGCAGCCATAGTGCCACTATGATAGGCATCTTGGCTCATGTTTGGCCCGAGGTTTATTCCACTAACAACTAATTTTGGAATAATCCCGGGTATCATTTTTTTCAACCCACCATCGAGTGCTGCTATAACACAATCACAAGGTGTACCCCCAATTGCGAACTGATGAACATCTTTTCGAGAATCATCTCGGTTGACTATAGTCAATGGAATTCCAAGTGAAATTTTCATGCTCACTGCAGAATTGTTTTCGCTAGGTGCGAAAACTACCAACTTGTGGCCTTTTTGGTATAACCGGTCCACAAGAATTTGCAAACTTGGTGCATCAATTCCATCATCATTCGTCAGAAGTATCCACGACATTCGCTGCACCACCCTTAATCACAAACAAAATTCCTAGAATCAGAATCGACCCGCCAATCCAAGTCCACTTTCCCGGAATGCCTTCACTGAAGAAGAACCACCCGATTAGTGCACCAATTATCGGCTCTAGGGTTACTGCAAATGATATCGTTAGTGGAGGCAACCAACGCAGACATGCGTTTAGTCCTGTGTGTCCCACTATACCGGCTAAAAATGCCAAAAGGATGAACCATGAAAGAAGGTCGGACTCAATCCAACCCAGTGCTGCTGTTTCTTCACCCAGTATTATTGAGAATGGAATTAGAAGAATTGCCCCTATTAATGTCACAGGAACTGCATAGACGAATACCGGCATCCATTCCCTAAGAATCCTACCGGCCACTATGTAGCCCACGACTGTAACCGCACCGGCAACGGCAAGCAAATCACCCCACAAAGTAACATCACCATCATTCTTAGCATCAAGGAGAGTTATTCCTGCCCCCAGTAATCCGATCAATGCACCAATAGTTTCCAATTTATGTGGGCGACGAACAAGTATCGCAGTTCCGATTACAATGATGATTGGATGACTGGTTACGAATAACAAAGAATGAACTAATGATGTATGGTCCAAGGATGATACCCATGTTCCAAAATGGGCTGCTAATGCGATTCCTGAGGCTAGAACAATCAGAATTGTTTTCTTATCTGTTAGACGTTCTCGGTCTTTTGAATTCATTTCTCGGTATTGCCAAATTGCGAATGGCATTAGCATCAGAACAGTGATTTGAAGCCGCCATGAAGCTCTCATCAAAGGTGGAATCGAATCTACATGCGAAAGAATTGCTCCTGCAGAGGAAACCCCCAAAACACCTGCAATTAGCAAACCCCACACAAGTGGAGGTGTACGGGACATGTAATCACGCCTCTACGAGTTCAGCATCTTGTGGTTCAGAGCCGCCACCAATTACTCCAGCACGCTTGAATAACTTGTATATTCCAAGTCCAACAAGCACATTGATCATCACGAAAGAGGCTAATCTGACTGTATACCATATATTCGAATTGACGAAATCATCACCTGTACCAAATGTCTTTTGTAGAATTTGGCCATCTTGCCACAAAGAATCTACGAATGATAGAATTGAACTTTCGGTTCCCAAGAATGCCTCACCAGTTAATCCACCAGCAGCAATCATGAATGTCCCTAGAAGAATCAATGCACGCTGCTTCTCAGCAACAACTGTTCCTTCTTTCTCCTTGATAGCGGCGATTTTTGGCTCTAATTTCTTCTCTTCCCACTTATCGCGGGCAACACCACCAATCAGCATTGGCAGGGTGTGAGGTACATCTAGATACATTCCAAGGCCGAATGAGGTACCCATTCCTGTTGCCCATTCAACAAATACTCCTAACAAGAATCCTAGTCCAAGAAGTACCATGTCGCCTTGACCTTCAGCAAAGATAACTGAGAATGTTGCAAATGCGTTAGCCTGTGGTGCAATCAAATCAATTCTGCCTGCAGCTAGTTCACGTGAAAGGAATATGGCAACACCTGCTCCAATAATTGCTCCAGGCACTACGCCCATGATATTACCTTTCGAGATATGATAAGGCCTGTTACCAATGTATAGACTGTTTTTGTAATCACCAATTACAGTACCTGACATAGAAATCGCTGAACCGAATACTGTAGTTCCAACAAGCCCCAGTAATACTGCTTCTTGTGTGGTTAGACCTAGTGCGTCATCGAAGTTTAAGAAGACTCCAAGGAGCATTAGCAATACAATAAACGATGTTCCTGAAACTGGTTCAATACCAGTTTCACCCATAACACGAACTGCGATTGCACCAAGGAGGAATGTGGTAAGAATTAGCACCAAAGCGAAAACTATACTGGCTACAACTGGGAATCCTCCCAGAATAAAAATCACGATCATGGAACAAAATGTTAGTAGCATGAAAATTGGGATATGGGCAAGTGGCCATTCATACCATCCTTTTCCTTCAATATATTCTTCTCCGCCATCGCCTTTGAGTGCCTTGCCAATGTCGCCAAAGATGTTTGCAAAGACTTTCCACATCTTTAGTAGGCCAAACAGTCCACCGCCAACGATAGACCCTATCGCAATAGTTCGCACCGTCTTAGCGAATGCTATCATTTGTACTGCCCCAGTGGTACCTCCAGTTGCAGTATTACCAACTATGGCGAAATAGTCTTGAACGGGAATATTTCCACCAACTTTAGCCTCGAATACAGGGACGTTAAGAGCGACTGCTAGTGGTACTAAGAAGAGCCAACCAACAATAGTTCCCAGATTGACAAGGAATGCCACTCGTGTTTTCATAAACCAACCGATTGCGAACATTGAGGGGGTTAATGCAATTCCAACGTAGGTATAGTTGAATGGATTTAGTGCACCATCTGCGGTGTAGAAACTAGGACCAGCGGAATGGCCATCAATTACTTCCCCTGGCTGGTGTATTTTTCCATGCGAATAGAATGAAGCAACCCCAAACGTGTCACCAGTACCCATTTCAGCCAGCCAATCTAACAAAGCCATTTTTGTTGTACCTGCTGTTGTTTTTACCCATATCAATGGATATTCAATAAGGAATAATGCTCCCATAGTTAGTACTGTCCATACCCCGATTGTCTTTAGTGAATCCCGTGCATGCTCAACTGCTCCCGAACTCACATCACTAGCAATATCTAGCATCTTGAGAGTTGCTTCGAAACCAGGAAGAGGTAGCGGGTCTTCCACCAGCCAAACACGTCTGAAAATGATAAAATACATTACACCAAGGAAACCTGCAAACATCGAAGCTACAATTCCCACGAATGCAAGGCGCATTGTTTCTCCGGCCGCTAATACAACAAGTGGTCCATCGGCTAAGAAATACTGTTCTTTGGTCGCCAGTAAGAAAATTGCTGGGAAAGTGAAAATAAATCCGGTCGAAGCATGGGTTGCTCCAGTAGTAGCACTAGTCGCAATATTAACTTCTGATGGTGACCACTTGAGAGCCATACCCAGGAGATAAGCAATATACCATGCTGCTGAAATCGCAAGACCCAACTTCAATCCAATATACGCAGTTACTCCTGAAAAGACTGCACCAATCGCAATTCCGAGGAGGACCTTTCGAGTATCCCAATGGGAGATTTCAAAAGCTTCTTGCAAATTCTTTTCTTCGAGATATTGCTCAAGGACACCAGTGTTTAGGTTGTTGTACATCTCGTCATCGAGCCAAGTCAAGGTACCATTTTCAATTGCCTTGAGGCCCTCTGGTGTTACCGGTTGACGATAGGCAGACTTTTTGACACCCATGTTTCTCACCTAGACGGATGGCCCGCCCCAATATCAATGGTCTCGAATAATCTTGTAAAGACCTAGGGCTTCCATCCACATGATTTCTTTTCCAGCATCAATTTCTAGATCTTCTTCTAGCGGTAAAATCATCATGGAGAAGTCACGTTGATTCATTGCGTGTACTTCTGCACCCTCAATGTGAGTGACAACTGCAGTTCCTTTCTCGATAAGTGGAACGTTAATAGAATCTGTAACACTTCCAACATGGGAAATTTTGGAACCAGAGAAAATGTCTACTAATTCCATACGGGCTTTCGCCGAGCCATGCTTTCCAGGCTTGGATTTTGAAATGGAATTTATCTTGTACGCTTTATCATTGACACAACAGTATCGACCTACCTTCAATGTTCGAATTTCAACACGGGTTGTACCTGGCATATGACTCCCTCATTCCAAGGCAATGGTTCGGGCTTATGACCGTTGCCATGAAAATTAGATAATATCCTACTTAGCATAGTGCTTATATCACTGCGCAAGTAAGAATAATTGTTAATTATTTACTGGTCCCATATTCGGAAACCGCCGGAGTCAGAATACCAATATCGTCCATCTTCATCTTGGTACCAATTGACTCCCTTCTCATCTGTTGGCAACCATTCTCCCTTGGGTAACTCTTCCCAAGTAGCAACGAAGTCAACTACAGTTTCAGGTTCAACCTCTTCAATAACTTCCTCAGCTTCATCCTGTAAGCCTTCTTCAAGTGCTGGATGGACTGGTGCAGATTTGACTTTCTTTTGTGGCGCTGGCTTCTTTTTCAGTAGTACAGCAATTGCACCGAAAAGGAGCAATACAACTCCAACTCCAGCAAGTGACAAAACCAGAATTAAGTTAGAATCATCGGATTCATCATCACCGGTTGCCTTAGTCTCATCATTGGTATTATTCACTGCTGCACTGATACAGCCTTGTGTGTCGGAGTACAGGTATGCTGAATACTCATCTGGACATCGATCTGGTTGTGTTGCGCCCTCTAGATAAATTCCTAAAGTTCTGGAATCATTCCAGTCGGGATTATCCCAGTTATCACCAAATCCATCCTGGTCGGTATCATTCCATTGTGTTGAATCACCATCATTGAAATCTACTTTGTAAGACCAGCCATCCTCGTCTAAATCGAAACAACCGATTTCATCATGGAATGAGTACCCTTCTTGTGTCGGGCAATCATCGCCATTAACACCATCTGAATTATCACCAAAACCATCGCCATCTGAATCGGCGTACTGGTCTGGATTTTGGTCATCCCAGTCAAGATCAGAAGTTACTAAATCGCCATCTGCATCGATTTCAGAAGGTGCGCAACCAACGAGTGGATTCAGAATAGAATTAGTTGGTGAATCGAGGTACATTGTCGTATTTATCTTGGTTGATTGCTGAGTTGGAGTATTGGGGCATTGGTCAATATTATCTGTGAACGTATCATAATCAGTATCCCTCTCCGATGGACCACAACCAGTGGAATCAATCATTCCGATTTCATCAGGCGAAGTATCTACACACCAATCATAGTTCCCAAAGGATGTATCATCACCAACTCCATCTCCATCTCCATCTCTGTGCTGTTCAGGGTTGCTAGGCAAATCATCAATTGAATCTGCCCATCCATCTCCATCACCATCTATGCAGCCGAATAAGCCATCTTCATGTGAGGTCCCACTTACATCAATGCAGTCATCTCCTTCAAGGCCTGAAATATTATCTCCGAACCCATCTGAATCTGAATCTTCCCATTGGGTAGGTTCGTTCGGGAATATGTCGGAATTGTCCCCAATTCCATCCATATCAGAGTCGACCCATTCAGTCTCATCCGCCGGGAAATCATCTCCAGCATCAGACCAACCATCTCCGTCTGTATCGAGGCAGCCAAGTCGATCTATCGTGGAGTTACCAAATTCGTCAACACAAATATCGGAATTATCACCAATACCATCCATGTCGGTATCATTCCATTCAGTTATGTCACTTGGATGACTATCATTGACATCGGACCAACCATCTCCATCGCCATCCAGACAACCAAGGCTGTCTAGTGTTGATGTACCAAACTCATTTACACAATCGTCTAAGTCATTGGTATATCCATCACTATCGGAATCTAATTGGTTATCTGCACAGCCATCAATGTCAGTTGGTAAGCCTAATTCTGTATCTGGGCAAAGGTCTTGCTCGTCCCATACTCCATCTGAATCATCATCAGGGAGAAGGTGAATCATATTCACTCCAAGTTTAGCCCAGGAGAGGTATAAATCCCAAGGACCAAGCCCGACGAATCCCATCTCCTCCCACTTTATTTGACCCATGTCAGTCAACAAAAATTTCATGAAATTAATATTTTTAGCAAGAGAATCTACTGAGATAAATGCTCGCATATCTGTCTGTAAAGGCCAATCACCTAATCTTGAAGCATTAACTGTAGCGTTTACAATAACGCCACCATCAGAAATCGCATCACTTGCTCCATGTGTTAAATTATCGATCAGCGGCACAACATAGATGCCATTTGCATTATTTAGAGTGTATACTAATTCAGTGAATCCAATCGAACCTTCACCCGCAGGAGCTGCAACACCCTGTGTCACATCAGATCTGAATTCGCCTGCAACTGCCCTGTAGCGTGAATTTGTTGAAGCGTATATTGAATCGGGTTGAGCACAATTTGCACAAAGTACTGTTTCCTCAAGGATGGTTGTGTCAGATTTATTTTCCCACCTATGAGACAGCACAATCTCTGTATCTGGACAGGACGAATCTAAATCCTTCCACTCAGGTATTCCATCCAAATCATCATTTGGAACTACCGATGACCAGACTAAACCTGGCATTTCGCCATCTGTTGTCAATGATGATTTCGGGAGGCTGGTGGTCATCCACCGTACCTGCCCCATTGACAACCCGCCTATCGTTTCCACGCAGGCCTGTGTAGCGCCATTTGCCTTAACAGAAAAGGCACCAGCTGTTCTGCCATAAGAAAGTTCAAGCAACTGCTCGGGCGTATTCGTACATTCCCACAAACCAGATGTTGAATAGTTTGCAGACTTAACCGCATATTGTGGACTTATACCATTGCTGCTGGAACCCATGTAGTGTTTACCATCGCACACGTCTAATGTCGAGGTTACTCTGTCATAATCCCAAACTCGTACAGATTCTCCAGGTGAGAAATATGATGACCTCCAAGAGCTTTCCATCAGAGATGTGTAGAATTCTCCATGAACCCGGACATAGGAATCCGGAGACATCTGAATCGAAGTATATCCTCTTCTCCAACCAACTGCTATACGCTCCCCTTCACTATCAATGGCTATTGAATAGATACCACGATTATTTCGACTTGAACCAAAGTCATCATCTGTACCAAGACTTGTCCAAGTGTCTGTTCGGAATGCATAGAGGGCTTCTTCTTGCCTACCACGGGCTGCAAATAGGGTGCCGCCATCGGATGAAAAGTCAAGATCATAAACATCTGAACCTAATTCTAGTGTTTTCACTACAGTTTGGTTACGAAGATCCGTAATTATGATCTTATTGTCATCTGACCCCGTAGCAACAAACCGACCATCTGGACTTACAATTAATGCTCTGATGTAGTCAGAATGATTGGTCATGTTCAATGCAATAGTACCATTATTTGTCCAGTATCCCCGGAGTTGATTACCTGATACAAATATGACTAAGCGATCATCAGGAGTAGTATCTATGCCACTGGTATATGATGGTAATGAGGTCATATTTCTCTCCATTGTCCAATTACTGGTGTGATACCATTTGACTCCGATTCCACCTGCATGTGATATTACTCTGCTACCATCATTAGACCAGGCTATTGCAAATATATCGCTTGTAGTGTTATTATTGTTAATTAAATCAACAATTAATGCACCTGTAGTTGAATTAAGAATTCTACATCCTCCATCATCGCTAACAACTGC
>JABIGP010000055.1 GCA_018650105.1 Methanobacteriota archaeon | reverse complement strand
GGCACCTTACCCATAGTGTTCTCTATTTCAACATCAGATTCTGGCGTTCCAAATATAACAAATAGAATTCCAGTAATTAGTATTGGACCACCAATCCATGTCCAAAATCCTGGAACTCCTGTGTCAAAAAATAACCAGCCTATTAGTGAGCCCAATAAGGGCTCAAGAGTAACTGCAGTTGAAACTGTAAGCGGCGACATATACCTTAGACAAGTGTTCAAGCCAGTGTGGCCAAGAAGTCCACCTATCATCGCAAGAAGTAGGAACCAAGGCAGATATTGCATTTCAATCCAACCAAATGGGCTAAACTGACTGGCACTTGATTCGAGAATAAACGATGCTGGAATCAGTAATATTGAGGATATCAAAGTCACTGGAAATGCATAGATGAAAATTGGCATCCAAGATCGCAGTATTTTTCCACAAACAATGTATCCAACAACAAATATCGCTCCCAAAAATGCAAGGAAGTCACCAAAAGCAGTAACTGTGTGCGAACCTTGTACATCTCCCTGGTCTAGTAGCGTTATTGCCGCTCCAAGAACACCTAGTACTGCTCCAATTACCTCAAACGTCGTTGGACTTCTCTGATTCGTCATTATCTTCGCCAAAAATACCATTCCAACAACGATGACCAATGGATGGGCTGTGACGAATAATAGAGAATGGGTTAGAGATGTTTTGTCTAAACTTGGAACCCATGTTCCAAAATGTAATGCGAGTGCTAATCCACTCAACCAAATCACTTTTTGTGCCTGAGGAGTAAATACACGCTTGCGCAAATCATGGTCCATTGTGCGCCACTGCCAAATAGCTAGAGGTGCTAATATTACCGATGTTGCTTGTAATCTCCAACTGGCCCTAAGCAATGGTGGAACACTGTCTAAATGCTGCAATATGGCACCTGCACTAGAAACACCAGTTAACGCTGCAACTAACAAACCCCATACCCAAATAGGGGTTGTTTGCTTATCCATCAAATCACGCTCTAATTCAGGCTTCTAAGATTGCATCGTTAGATTCTCCACCGATAACACCTGCACGCTTGAATAAGAAATATATCATTGCACCAACCATGACATTGATTGCAACAAAGCCACCCATTCTCAATACGTACCAAGTCCATGAAGTAACGAATTTTTCGCTGAATAATGAATCAATAAAGGATAGAATACTTGATTCTGTTCCAAAGAATGCTTCTCCTGTTAGCAGACCTGCTGCCACCATGAAGGTGCTGAGTAAAATTAGCGCCCGTTGATTCTCAGCAACAGTTGTCCCTGATTCTTCTTTTATCTTATCGATACGAGGTGTTAATTTCTTGTCTTCCCATCTGTCACGAGCAACACCACCAATTAACATTGGAAGTGTGTGTGGAACATCCAAATACATTCCAAGTCCGAATGAAGTACCCATACCAGTTGCCCATTCAACAAACATTCCTAGCAAGAATCCAAGTCCGAGTAAAACCAAATCTCCTTGACCTTCAGCAAAAATTACAGAGAATGTAGCAAAGGCATTTGCTTGAGGAGCAATTAGATCGATTCTTCCTTCAGCAAGTTGTATTGACAAGAAGATTGCAACACCTGCGCCGATAATCGCACCCGGTACAACACCCATGATGTTTCCTTTAGAAATGTGATATGGTCGGTTTCCGATATAGAGTGAATTCTTGTAATCACCAATTACTGTTCCAGACATTGAAATCGCCGAACCAAATACAGTAGTTCCTACAAGCCCCAATAACACTGCGCCTTCAGTGGTTAATTGTAAGAAATCTTGGGCGTTCAAAAAGACTCCCAATAGCATTAGAAGAACAATAAATGAAGTCCCAGATACAGGTTCTATTCCAGTTTCACCCATTACTCTTACAGCAATTGCTCCAAGTAAGAAAGTTGTAGAGATTAGAACTACTGCAAACACTAGAGCAGCAGCAACTGAAAATCCACCCAGTGCGAAAATTAGAATCATTGCAATGAAGGTAATACCCATGAAGATTGGAATATGTTTCAATGGCCATTCATACCATCCCTTGTCCGGCATATACTCTTGACTTCCTTCGCCTTTGAATGCAGCACCAATATCTTTGAAAATTGTAAGGAATGTCTTGTACATCTTGGCCAAACCAAACATTCCACCACCAACAATAGAACCGATTGCAATTGTTCGGATGGTCTTTGAAAACGCTAACATTTGTAGCGGGTATCCTGAAGAACCCATTGCTGCATAATCTTGAATCGGTTTATTTGTTTGTGAGAGTGCATCATAAACTGGCACATTCATTGCAACCGCTAATGGCACTAGGATTAACCACCCCACGATTGTACCAAGATTGACTAAGAAGGCGACTCTTGTCTTCATGAACCAACCAATTGCAAACATCGATGGAGTCAATGCAAGTCCAAT
>JABIGP010000017.1 GCA_018650105.1 Methanobacteriota archaeon | reverse complement strand
GAGAACGACCTACTTGCAGTGCAAACATTGTCAATGCTGTAACCATATTCGAGAATGCTTTTGTTGATGCAACCGCTTGCTCTGGTCCCGAATGGATGTAAACTCCCTGCCCACATTGACGAGCGATGGTAGAGCCCACCACATTGACAACTCCATACACTTGTGCTCCTTTTAGTTGAATTTCTTTTATGGCCGATAAAGTGTCTGCTGTTTCGCCAGATTGTGATACAGCAAAATGAAGCGCATTTGGATTGATAACTGGATCATTATGCCTAAATTCACTCGCGATATGAGTGACCGCCGGTATTCTCGCCAATTTTTCAATCAACAATTGACCGATTTCCGCAGCGTGCAATGCAGTTCCACAACCAATTAGTCGAACATGAGGCACCTTTGCCAAAGCAGAAGGAGATAATCGTAATCCGCCTAATCTGCCATTCCCCCTCACCCTATCTAATCGTCCACTAATACAATGCCTAAGGGCATCTGGTTGCTCATGTATTTCTTTGAGCATATAATGTTCATATTCACCTAAGTCTGCTTCACCCCACGATTTCTCAAGAACTGAAATTTCGACCTTTTTACTATCTCCTTTTAGTGTTGAACGCGAAATAGATGTTGCTGTAATCACTGCGATATCTCCGTCTTGAAGGTCTACAACTCTATCGGTGAATTCAGAAAGGGTCGGTCTATCACTTGAAATAAATGTTTCACTATCTCCTTTTCCAATTACCAAAGGTGAACCATTTCTTGCAACGACTATTAGATCATGATTTTTGAATATTGCACAAAGACCCCAAGTTCCTCTGGCTTTCTGAAGGGTTCTTCTAACTGCAGCTTCTGGATTATTGTCAACTGATAGTTCTATTTCGATAAGATGAGCTAAGGCTTCAGAATCAGTCTCGCTCTTTAACTCCACACCTTTGGCAACTAATGATGCCCTTAGTATTCGTGAATTATTTATGATCCCATTATGAACAATTACCACTTCACCCGATGCGGAAGCATGAGGGTGAGCATTTTCATCTGTTACCCCTCCATGTGTAGCCCAACGAGTGTGGCCGATTCCAGTGACTCCCTGGATATTAAGAGGTAGAATTGATTGCATTTCACTAACCTTTCCAACCTTTTTGTAAATTGAAATTTCTTCATCTTTTATCGCGATACCTGTGGAATCGTATCCACGGTATTCCAGCCGCCTCATCCCATTTATCAAGATAGGGGTTGCCCTTTTCGCACCAATATAACCAAAAATACCACACATAATATCACCTTAAAATTCAGTAATCTGAGAACAAATCGGACAAGTTACACTCCTTCTCGTCATGTCCTTAACTGTAAACTTCGCTTCACAACCTGAACAAGTAACATCTCTTTGTGGAGGTGCTATTCCTATCAATTGGGGCAAAGGTGGGAGTCCTTCCAATGGTGGCAGCCCTTCTAATGCTGGCAAAGGCGGAAGTCCTTCCAGTGCTGGTAAGTTTTCCAATGCTGGCAAAGGCGGAAGTGCTTCCAATGCTGGCAATTTTGTATCATCTGATTCAACAATAATAGATTCCAAAGGTGGAAGGTTCTTGCTGATTTCATCGAACATTTCCTGTTGTTCTCTTTTTTCCTTTCTTTGGATTCTTCTTTCGAGACGAGCGTTTCCTTCTCCACTTTCAGATTTCTCAGTGAGTGTTTCAGCAAGTGATTGCTTCTCTTCCAATTCTAATGCCGGTTCAGTTGACACCACTAAATCATCCGCTTCTCTATCAATTGCCATTAGAGGCCCATCATCCATCTCTGGATTGATCATTATTTCAATAGAGTCATCTGATTCAGCGACTATCTCAGACTGCGACAATTCAAGTTCTCTACGTCGGTTAGAAGAACGAACTGAAACAAACATGAAACTTAAGAATACTAGTAACGAAATTGCAGTTCCGATTAAAATTGACTTCTTTGTCTCTTCATCACCCGGCAGATAGGAAAGCAATGTATCAAAGAAAGGAAGGTCTTCTACATCATTGGTAGCCCCATTATATGATGCGAGTTTTTTCACTGACAAACTACCACTGGCAGAAGATAACATAATTATTCCATCTACTTCCATTCCTGCAAAGCCTGATAGGAATCCTTCGGTAAGAATATTCGAAATTGAATAATCGGTTAGAGTCATGTTCTGTGATAACAATCCATAGCGCACAACAGGGCCATATGCATTAATTTCATCAAACAATAATTGAATCCCACTCACAGTTGGATTGAATTTAACATTGGTCATTCCTGGTGCACTTACATGGTTAGCATCGTTGGCCCACAATCTATCGGTAACAGTGTATGCTAGTTTTGCTTCTATGCCACTACCCTCTCGCCAAGCCGCGTAAATTATTTCATTTTCTTCTCCATCTTCCAATACAATTGATGCCTTAGATGCATCATCGCCTATCGATGTTTGGAAGCCCCAAGAAGAGACAGTTGGTTCGCCACGAGCATACATTAATCCAACGCGTTCAATACCGGTGACATCATCTCTAATCTCTTGATAAATTATGTGCAATTCTTCTGCACCTAATGCAATCGCTAGAGAGTCTCCTTTGTTGCTACTAATATCTATATCAGCCAACACAACAACATGCTCACCCCAAGAATTTGGGCTATCTGGTGTTTCAGAAGTTATTGTGAAGATGGAAGTGGTATCTTGCCAAGAACCTCCAGTTGAAATATCTCTTTGGTAACCTGCAAATACCATCTTGCCGTCATATTGATCAATTGCAAGCCCCCAATAAGTTCCTTCTGACAATTTTATTGGACTCATGAAATATTGCTTTGGAGTTGTTTCACCACTTGCAGAAATCGCATTTGTTGCTAAATCAGTAAATGTGTATCCGTCAATTATTTCTTTGTGACTCCAAAGAGCTTGGACTAATCCATCATCACGCTGGTGAACAGCAAGTTCTCCACCCCAATTAGATTCTAGTTTTACATCACCTGGCATTGACATTGTTTCTGTGATTGTCCGAACATGTAATTCGCCATTGATTGTAGTGAACAATAATGCACCTTCATCCAATCCAACAAATTCTAATGGTTCTTCATCTTCTAACAATTCTATTCTAACTTGTGAACCCAAACTAACTTCATCCACTACGATGTAGAAATAATGTATACTCTCATCCGCCTCTACTCCGTCACCTAACAAAGTTGCGCGATAGAACACATAGCCGATTTCTTTGTGAATGTCTTGGAATTTTACGCTACTTTGCCCTGAACTAGAAGATGAACCTTCAACAATCATTATTGATTCTTCCGTTATCTCTTGCCAGCCTAGGTCATCTATTCTTTTCTCCAAACGCATTCTAAGGTCTGTTGCATCCGTTTGCCCAATGTTATCAATTCTAACATTGATTGCGTAAGGCATCCCTGGCATCGGAACTTTAGGAGAGGTTGTGACTGCTCCTTGCATAAATCTCAACATTGCCTCAACTGGCCTCTCTTCAATAGTGAAAGTGAATGTATATTGATTGTTAGAGTTGTCAGAATCTTCTGTGGTGATGTTTAATGTTACTTCGTGAACTCCTATTTCTGTAGCCCACCAATACAATTTCAATTGAGTACTTTCTCCTTCAATTAAGTCATCTAACACAATCTGGGAAGGATATGTTTCAGAAACACTTCCTGGAGCATCTAACTCAATCAAAATATCTGAAGCAGATAAATCACCATAGTTAGCAATTGTAAAATCAATTTCAAGCAATGAACCAGAAACTGCGCTTTGTACAGATAAACCTCGATCAATAATTTGGGCTGAACCAACAAATTGTAATTCGGGTTGAGGTGGAATATTGTCTATATCATATTCGATAATAGTCGTATCTGATTTTACTCCGCTTTCATTTACTAAGCGGAAAGAGAATAAGTGTGGGCCATCATTTATTTCGCTTGAATCCCAATTGAATGACCATTGTCCTGTTGAACCTTGGTTCTGAATATCTGCCCCGATTTCCCAATCTCCACTGTTATCTAAGCGATATTCGATTCTATCAGGTTCAATTGCATCATAATATCCTTCGAATTGTACATTACCCACTAAGTCTTCACTCGCATCTGGACTAGAAAGCGCCATAAACATACGACCAATAT
>JABIGP010000116.1 GCA_018650105.1 Methanobacteriota archaeon | reverse complement strand
AATGAAAGTAGCAGACATTGTTTTGCTAGATATCTATGAAGGATTTGCAAAAGGAAAGGCACTTGACATGAGTCAAAATTCAAACATCTTGAATTACGATGGAACAATTACTGGTACTGCAGATTACGCAGATATTGCAGACTCAGAAGTTATCGTTGTTACATCAGGATTTCCAAGACAACCAGGAATGACCAGAGAGGATTTGATTGGTAAAAATGCAGACATCGTTAAGCAAGTTGGAACTGGTATTCGAGAACACGCACCGAATGCAGTAATCATCATGATTACTAATCCCCTTGATTTGATGACATACCATATGCAGCAAGTCACTGGATTCCCTACCGAGCGCGTCATTGGACAAGCAGGAGTTCTCGATAGTGCAAGAATGGCTCATTTTATTGCACTTGAACTTGGTTGTGCAGAGGAAGATGTTTCTCCAATGGTTCTTGGTGGACATGGTGACACAATGGTTCCTCTTGCAAGATATACTACGGTTGGAGGAATTCCAATCACTCAGTTAATCAGTGAAGAAAGAATTGATGCAATCAGCGAAAGAACTGCAAAGGGTGGCGGAGAAATCGTCAAATTGTTAGAACGAGGTTCTGCATTTTATGCACCAGGTTCAGCAGCTGCAATAATGGCAGAGTCAGTGCTAAACGATCGCAGAAGAGTCATTCCAGCATCTTGCCATCTTTCAGGTGAATATGGATTGGAAAATATCTACATTGGAGTTCCATGTATTATTGGTGCTAATGGTGTTGAGAAAATCTTTGAATTAGAATTGACAGAATCTGAGTTAGAATCATTACATGGCTCCGCTAATTTTTACAAGAGTCAACTCGTAGACATTCTCGGATATTGATTCAAGTACGAATTATTGCTAGCGATTGGGTTTCACCCATTGTTGTAATATTAGCTGGATTACATGTAAGTGTATCAACTTGTATGAGTATTTTTCCTTGACGTTTTCGAGTGCGCATTCGCGTGAGTATTTCTTGTCCAATATAGCACCCCTTATTCTGGTGGACTAATTCCTCAAGTCCACAAGAAAATGGATGAAATGAATTGCTTATCTCATATCCATGCCATGGAATTTTGTTTGCAATTCTCCATTGATTGAACTGCTCAAAAGTTGCAAGATTTTCTGGCCCATTGCCTTTGCTAGCAATTATCAAGGAAAAATTAGCGGAAATATTTGCTCGTGTAATTTCACCATGTGATGAAAAAGTGCCGATAATCTCTTGCTCATTAGTACAATTGAATTCAGCAAAAATATCATTTCTAGATGTGATGTCAGTTATTGAAACATCTTGTCCCAGTATTTTTTTGTGGGTATGATTGATCAAATTATCAAGGTGTGGCAGATGACCTGCTGCAACAATAAATTCACCCATGTGGAACAATGTTATGCAGTCAATTATTTTTGCATTTGACTCAGTGAATATTGTGCGAATTATTTGGCCTTTCTTTAACTCGGTTACTTTGTTCGTGGATAATCCATCAATAAATGGCAGGACATCCTTGCCTCTCCATAGTGTTAATGAGGAATCTAATAGGGCCACAATGGGCAATCAAAACACCTCAAGAGAAAGATTCACCACAGCCACAAGATGATTCAGCGTTTGGGTTATTGATTTTGAATCCACCACCCATCAATTTTTCAACATAATCAATTTCTATTCCATCCAACAAATGTGAAGAGTCATTAGGAACAAGAACTCTAAACCCATCAACTGATAGTTCTTGACAATCAACATCAGTCGATTCAACAATTTGCAGGTCATACATATAACCAGAACATCCACCACTCAATACTCCAACGAGCAAGGCATGAGAACGGTCATCTCCGAATGCATCTGATAACATATTTTTAGCGGTCAATGATATTGTTAAATTAACTTCAACAACTTCAGGTTTGACCACTTGAACAGGGCCAGCAGTTTCACAAGTTCCGCAATCCATGTCGGTGCCTACCCCCTCATCGCTATGAACCTGCGCTTTGAAAAACTATACTATTGAGTAATATTTGACTCAATTTCATAGTAACAATCTTTGTTGGAACAGTCTGAACAGACTCTATTATTGGATATTACATTAATTCCATGCCTTTCTTGCATAATTCCTGCAAGAATTCCTTCATCTAGGAGACAAAATATTCCATTCTCTTGAGGATTGCCGCTACAGGAATTACCATTGCGAACAGTTATCTTTGATGCTTCATCGTCTGAAATAATTAATTTGCCCATTCCCATACTTTCCCATTGAGTTGCTAATCGATCCCAAAACTCGTTATCATCTTCTGTATCATTGATTTTCATTGCAATTTCACGACCAATTCTCTTGCCTACTGAATGGAGTAAATCCCCAACATCAATTCCTAGCATAGACAATGCTTGTGCTTCTACATTATCCGGATTTATTGGTTCTTGGCCAGTATTTTTTAGTTTAGAAACATTACCGGAATTGATATTATTTTTTATTCCGTTGGCTAAGTTAGCCTTTAATTTCGCGTAAAATGAACCTTCTCCAAGTGAATACTGTAATGGTTCAGTAATTTCTCCATCAATGATTCTCGCTCGTGCAACAGAGTATGAAGAGGCAGCAGCCCATTGAATTTGTAATAATTCATTTTGAGCCTTCAAGAATTCAGAACTTTCGATTAATAGGGCAGTGTCTTCCTTACCCCGCCCAGTTGGGTTATCTTCGCTATATACAAATTGAATTCCAAATTCATCATCAATAAATGCTCCTTGCAATGATAATTGTTCATGGTGCCTAACTTCGATTAGTGGAGATAAATCATCAAAATATCTAACAGTCTTCTTGTCTACACAAGCTACAATATTTATTTCAACACCACGTTCAATAGCATCATCTAATACTTTTTTTCCACCGATTCGCAAGAAGTGTAATATGCCCCATCTTCCGAGTAATAGCCACACTTTTGACTCCGCTTCTGCAAGAAGTGATTCGAAAGTAGCCATGATTTGGTGCCTATCTTTAATGACAGAGAATGTCGCTTCATTAACATGATTTTCAATAGACATTAATGCCATTGCAGGTCCTGTAGTCAATTCTTCGAGATGTTCTTCCATGCGTTGCAAATCGATTTTTTGTTTGTGGATAAGCAACTTGAACACTTCACTGATAGTATTACCAGCAAATCTCATCGGCTTGTCTAATGTTGCTCTAATCAATCCCTGCTCCTGTAATTTACGAAGCGAATTGTATGCATCCATTCGCGATAATCCAATTCTTTTTCCAACCTCGCTAGCTTTAGAAGGGGGATTGGCGGCCAAATCAACGACAATTTGTGCCTGTTTTAACTCGAGGCCTGATTCCTCTAGGCGCAGCATAATTGAGGTCATATCATCTCCGGACATGTTACTTGTCCAGCGCTCTTAGTTTTTCAACCCATTCACGCGAACAAATCACGATTTTTTCCTTATTTTCTTTTGGCGTTCTTTGTTTAATATAGTGCAGCGTCGAATCTGATCTTTGGCTCTTTTCGCTTCTGCGGTTGACAAACCACGAGGAATTGATTGCTCAAAACACTTGATTGCATCAGGGAATCTTTCCATTTCAGCATATGCTGTTCCCATATTGTACAATGTCTGGCCCCTTACTTCTTTTGGACGAATAAGCATTGCTTGATGGTATGCTTCTACACATCGTGGATATTCTTCCATGTAATAGTATGAGTTTCCACGACCGTTAAGAATCCTAATTACCATTTCATCATCATCTTTGAAAGATGGCAGCGCTCTGTCAAAGCATGTCAATGCTTCCTTGTACTTTCCATCTTCAATTAATTGAACACCTTTATTATACCATGCAATATCCTGATTAGCGACAGATTTAGACATAGTTTCTCCAACTACATTTAGAGATGCTGCATGTGTAGCATCTAATGCAGCTTTTGCTAAATCAACAGCGGGGTTTTCATCTATTATATTGTTAGCAGGCCTTGGCTCAATTGGAGCCATCAGCAAATCATTCGCTTGTTGATTTTCTTCAACTTTAGCAGGGGCATCAGCAATGTTCGGAGTGACTGGGGCGAGTAAAATATCTGAAGGAGACTCAACGATTGCTTCCAATTGTTCTTCAGGCTGAGGAACAGGAGTTAATGGCTGGCCGAGGGGTTCAATTTCCTGCTGAATTTCTTCAACAACGGTTTCAGTTTGCTCCATTGCCACAGGCTCTTGTACGACTACTGAAGGCGCTGGACCATTTTCTATTTCATTAGCTTTGGAATGGCATTTCTGTGCGGTTGCAAGATCACCAGCCTCTTCTAGTGAGCGGGCTAATCCTCTCCAGTTAGCAGCATTATCACCATCTTCTTGGATTAGTGATTTCCAGGTAGTAACGGACTTGTGATGGTCTGAAATTGCTGTGTATGCTCTAGCATGTAGAGATGAAGTCCCATCTCCAATAATTCCAAGAGCCTCTTGAGCAAGTTCTGGTCCTACTGGTAGGGTTGGAGGTAAACCTTGTGTGGAATCAAGTACATTTGCTTCACCTTCAGCAATTTCGATTAATATTTCAGCCATCTCGGCCACTCTTTCATCATTTGAGTCAATTTTTGCGACGATGCGTGTTGCCATCAAATATGTTTCAACATCACTCAACTGTTTTGATAAATCACTGAGTTTTATTGCTGCTTTATGGTAATCTGGTTGGATTTCAAGTGCCTTTTGATAGCATGATTTAGCCTCGGAAAAGTTTTCTCCACGTTGATGAATTGAGCCTAGATTAAACCAGCCACTTGAATTTGAAGGGTCAAGTGATTGTGCATGAGTAATCGCAGCAATCGCATGCGAATCTAATTCAAGTCTAGCCATTGCTCCACCTGCAACTCTCCAAGCATCTGCATTTTCTGCTGCAGTTGTCTTTAGATGTGGTTTCAATATTGATAGTCCGCCCGCCGCATCTCCTGAGCGGATTAGTTCTGTTGCTTCTTCAACGAGTGAATCAATATCTATTACAGGTTGCTCAACTACTTCTTCAACTTCTTGCGAATGTACTATTTCTTCTTCAACCACTTCTTGTACAGTATCCGCAATCACTTCAACGGGTTGTGGAGTGGCAACTGGATTAGCCTCTAATCTGACAATTACTTCTTCTGTTGCCGCCACAACGGATGCGGCAGATTTCAATTCAGAATAGTCTAGGTGGGAATCACCATCGTGGTCGTGATAAACTGCCTCTTGAAGTACGGCTTCCATATCAGCAACTCCAACATCATCCATTACTGCAACCACAGTTGCTTCTTCATAGGAATTAGGTGATGCCACAATACGAGGAATATCTGTTACTGGAATATTTGCTTCTGCACTCTTACATCGCTTTGTAATATCTACTAGGGCAGGATGTCCTGGATAAAATACAAGCCCTTTCATGGCCATATCATATGCTGGAATCAATTCACCCATTCGCTCCAAAATACTGGCTAGATTTGCTGTAGCAGGTGCGTGGTCTGGATTTAGATCAATACATATTTGGAATGATTGCTTAGCACCTCGCGCATCTTTTTGCGCTTCTAATAATACTCCTCGGTTAAACCATGCCATGTCACAAGATGGGTCAAGTGCAATTGCCTTGTTAAACGCAGCAAGCGCACCTTTTGCATCGTTTTTTCTTGAACGCTCTTCACCCACAGTAATCAAACCGCGAACCATCTCTTCATTATCATCAATATCATCTAATTCTGGAAAAACATCAGCCGCCATTGTCGTACTAGTATCAATTATTTCATCTGACTGGACTTGGCCAACATTTTCTTCAACTTCTACAGCAACTGGAATTTCTTCCAACATGCTTCCTAGACCCGCCGACTCCAGAGCAGCAGCCATTGAAGCCAATTCGTAATCATCCACATTTTCATCTGTTTGAGCATTATTATTTTGAACCGAATCAACTTCATTGCCATCTGTCATAACAGTCACAATATGCAAGGGACCACCTAATGCGGATAAGAGTTGCTTATCGTTGGGTCTAATTTTTTGTCAACATTCAATATTTTTATGGCAAATGACATTAACTTTGGCTACCTAGCGAGAATAAGAAAGAGATAGGTGTTTCAATGTCCACTCAGATTCCGCGTTTTGAAGATGATTTTGGTTCCACATATTTATTGGTTAAACCAGGAACCTTTGTCATGGGAAATATGTCAATAAACTCACCACGAAGAGAATCACCTTCCCGCAATGTCAATATTACGGAGCCATATTTTTTTGGAAAAATGCAGGTCACACAATTACATTGGCAGTCGGTAATGGGTGATAACCCAGCGAAATTTTGTGAAGGATGGTCAGCGGGATTACGGCCAATTGAAAATGTTTCATGGGACGACGCTCAGTTATTTGTCGACAAATTAAACGCAGAACACAATGATTCATTGCGATTAGGATTGCGAGGTATTTGGAGATTACCAAGTGAATCAGAATGGGAATATGCTGCTCGCGCTGACACCATAACACGCTGGTCCTTTGGAGATAGAGATTCAGATTTAGACGAACATGGCTGGCACGCTGGAAATTCCGGAGCATCAACTAGAGAAGTCGGACAGAAAAAGGCTAACCAGTGGGGTTTTCATGATTTTCATGGAAATGTGAGCGAATGGTGTCTGGACGATTGGTGTGATGACTATTCTGATGCCCCAAGCGATCAATCTGCAATGAAAAATAGTGAGTCAAATCGCAAAGTACACAGAGGAGGAAACTGGTTCACAGAAAGTGATTCAACACGTTGCTCAGCTAGAGGGTCTTCTCAGCAAAATATCTCAAAAGATGGAATCGGAATTCGCTTGGTGTGGCAACCAAATTAAACAGATAAATCATTAACTTGGATTTAGAGCATTTGCTATGGCAACCCTTTATCATAATCCACGTTGTTCAAAATCGCGCCAAGGACTTGAACTATGCAATGAATCTACAATGGAAGTAGAGATTGTACACTATCTCAAATCATCTTTGACAAAAAGTGATTTGGAGGAGATCATTTCAAGGCTTGAGGGATGTGTTTCTGGATTAATTCGCAATGGAGATGATGCATTCAAGCAATCGAATTTTACAACACTTGATTTAACCAATAGCAAAAATGTGCTAACTATTCTTCTCGAATTACCCCAAGTAATGCAAAGACCTCTATTGGATGATGGAAAGCGAGTAATTATTGGAAGGCCGCCACAAAATTTTAGTGAAATTTTAGGCTAATATTTTTCTCCATCCAATAGTGAAATATCAATTTTTAATCGTCCATCTAATTCATCAAGAACTTGCCCTGCAGGAGTAATACCTGGTCCAATGTTCCACTTTCCATCAAAGGGCTTGTCTAGCGCCAATACTAGATTGTTAGCGATTAATGAAGCGATTCCCAGAGTTGTTCTATTTACTACCGGTGCGATTTCTTCATGGTATGTGGAATCTAATTGATTACATATTTCCTCAAAATCTTTGGTACCATCGCATAATTCCCAAAGCAAACTATTCATTTTGTCAAGTGGTCTCCTTAATTCTTTAGGCGCTCGTAATAATTTTGCGAATATTGACTCAATTTTCTTAAACTTTTTTTCAATGCGAATGACAATTTTTCTGCCACTGATTCCATTACCTTCTGGGTGAGGTCCAATTTCTCCATAGCGTCCCCACCATACCGGTAGCCTACAGGGATACTTCCCCGCATATGTGCTATTCGAGGAATCAACAATTTCAGCCATAATAATCACTTAAAATTCAGTTAATGTCCATCCCAATAAACTAATCATTGCAATAATTCCGCTAAAGGCAACTAGTTTAGTCAACTCCTCTTTGGTGGTGAAATTACGTAGATACCAAGTGGCAACTCCACAAATTGAAACAATAAATAGCAATCCATACCATAGTGGAGGGTATGTTGCCATATACATCTCCAAACAATGTTCACCTTTTGCTTTATCTAAAGAGTTCCATCTAAATATTGCTGACCGTAGTGATTCCACTGTTCCATAGACCAACCTACAGGTAAACCGGCATCAGGTAGTGGTGGGCCAATAATTTGAGCAGGACTTTGACTCTCTTGTTCTGTATTAACAACTTCAATTTGAGGAGGTCCTGTTGGCGCATTAGATGGTTGGTCCGTATCACTCATATGCTGCGTACTAGTATCGATGGAGTTTTGGCTCACAGACGGGCCACTAATATGAGAAATCGGCGGTCCAGAAGTTGCAACCAATGGGACTTCTTCCTTTTCTTCAGTGTGTGACATTTCATCGTCTTCCGATGAACGCTTTTTAATTAATACCGCAATTAATGCGATAAATACGAAAAATGCGAGTCCACTTGCCACTGCCAACTCTGTACTGAGTTCGAATGATTCATCGCCTTGAGGTTGGAAAAATATTGATTGTTTATCATGCCATGACAAAAACCCATCTTGGCTCTCTACTGTGATTTCTATTTGGCCCTCAAGTATTCCATTAAGTCTGTGAATATCACAAGAAACAAATTTTTCCTGCGCATTAATGTGTCCAGGAGAGGTAGTGATAGGGTATCCACTTTCATTCATTAGAACTCCAAGACAAACCACTTGCCACCCGTCGGGAACAGTACTTCTAACAATATAATTTTCATTCACAGTTGACGTGCTTGTTAGATTAATCCAAAGTGGAACTGAAATACCAAACTCATTTGTCTCGTTGCTAATAGGGCTAGAAGTTGTTGTCATTGAACGTCTTGAGTCAACAACTATCATCGCTTCATGATCTAAATTATATGGGCGCATTTCAAAATCTAATCCGCCAACAATTTCAAATCTCACAACAATTCTTGTATTGAGCGAAATGTCCTCGGGAAGAATCATGTCAACTGAGAGAGTCGTTTCTTCTCCACCTCTAAGTGTAATCGTTGACCACTCATCGACTGGAAGAGCACCGCCATTCTCGCCTACAGAAAAGAAACTGATTATTCCAGAGGTTGGCGGAGATGTTGAAATTATTGCTCGTACCGAAATTTGGTTATCTACAGCATTCCCAATATTTTGGATAGTAATATTTGCAGATGTGGTTGAGCCGGCCATGACCCCCTCTGGGCTGGAGGAATTGGTGATGAATGGCTGTTTATGCGACGAAATTATTGCATTTGTTTCGATAAAATTGTCTGATGGATTAATGTCTATTTCAGCTGAATCAGAGGATAATGCAATTTCTATCGTATGCAATATTCCTGCTGATTCTGTCATTGAAATTAATATCCAGATTTCGACAGTTTTTATGTCCTGTAAATCGTAAGAGGCTGACAATTCAATAGGGCCGGTGTGATTTTGGTCTGCGACTCTAATCCACCATTGCCATGTATTCGGCAAATTCGGCAGATCAATCATCGCATCAGTTGGGCCATTACCGTCATTTTCAATTTCAACTTCAATTTTGTTTGCAGCACCCGGAATTAGTTTTGTTGGTGATTCAATAAGTCGAATTACAAGGTCTTCAATAACTGCGACTTCAAGTTCGTTAAATTCATCGCCCATAAATGACATTCCACTTCTTGTTGATGTGATAATTGGTGTTATCGTCGGCCCATCATCACCTGCTTGAGCATTTTCAGGAGCCGTCACCTTTGCAGTAAAAGTAGTCGAATCTCCAGGGTTAATCACAGCATTAGGTCTAGTAGGTTGTTCAACATCCCAGAATAATCCTCCGCTTGATTGAACTGACATCTCAAAAATATCTTGCCTAGTAGCATGATTTGTTATGGTAAATGAAATCATCTTACTTTCACCAGCAGTAATCACCCAATCATCGGCGGATTGCGATATGGTTTGGACTACGCTGGCATTGGATATCATCGATGCTGAGATATCGATTTCAATTTCATGGAATCTACTCGTATCATTTTGTGATGTTGCAGTTAATTTGAATGTTGAAAGAGTGTCTGGAGGGCAATCATTTGGTAGTGACATAGTCATAAATATCTGCACCGGTGTATCTGGTCTAACCAGTATACTACTCGCCTGTGTCCATTCTAAACCAACTTGCCAACCATTCGGGAGCGTAGTTTGGTCAATTGTCAAGTCAAATACATCAGTTGCTGCACCTATGTTTTCAACAAGTGCAGAAAATGTACAGGTGCTACCCGGTGGGCAACTAGGTCTAAACTCAGGCCCAGTAATCAGTGGAATTCTATCAGCTAATACCTGAAATTGAACTGGTAAAGTAGTATTGATCTCATTGTAGTAAGTAGAGTATGCTTTGAAAGTCATTTGAGTAAATCCAGTAGATTCATTCAAGCCCGGCATTATTTTCAAATCTATTTGTTTTGATTCACCAGGGAATAATGACACTCCGGTTTGTGGATTTAACGCAATGCCGTTGGTATGAGAATAATATACTTGCCAATCAGATGGTAAACCTATCAATGAAGGGATAAATGAATCTGTGATATTTCCGTCATTTGTCACTTCAACTCTAACCGAGCCCCAATCACCTGGCAATGAACCTATTGTGGAGACGCCACTTGAACTCAAACTATATTCTGTCACTTTCACTTTTTGATCATACAATATTACTAAGTCATCCAACCAATAACCAATATCAACGCCTGTAGAATCACTGATAAATTCAAACTTGAATTGAGATTGTGAATGGAAATCGGCTTGTGGAACCGGAATTAGTGGCGAAGAATATCCTTTATTGTTGACGGTAAAGGTTTGCCAATTACTACCATCAGCAAAGTTATTGTCAATGGTATTGCTAATCGTTCCCAATTCATTCCAACCACCTGCAGTATTCTTTGAGTACATTTTCAGTTGGTCATTTGAAGCAGCGCTTCCGGTGTAGAAAAAAGTTAATCCATTTGTTCTTGTAGGATTTTCAACAGCATCTGATAAATCAAGAACTGGTGTAATTAGAGATGTTTGCATTCCATTGTTATATGTTGAACTAGAACCAGAACCGACATGACATGATTTGCCTTTTGAGATTGAAGCATCTGTGTTTGACGACCACATATTTCCGATAGTCCATGAGGTTAAAACATCGCAATTGTAGTATTGATATCCAACTGCAAACCCTCTTGACCAAACATCATTATTCGGGTTATCATCAAGAATTGTTGAAGTAACAGTAATTTCAATCGTGTGATTACCTGAATAAGTCGGGGTAAATTGATGGTCAATACTATTCGATGAACCACCATTAATTGATGCCATTTGAATCGTATCATTTACAAGCTCAAATTGAGTATATTCATTGTGCAATAATTTAATGTTAATATCTATTGTTCCTGATGGATTTGTGCCAAAGTTTTCAACGACTATTTTTGCACTAATCGGCACATCTACCATTGCATCTATGACAAATAGATTAAATGGTTTATTAAATCCTAAAATTGGGAAATTAGATGAAAACATGCGGTATTTCCCTTCATCAACAGAATTTGGATAACTATAGGTGGAGTTTGTTACAGCCAAATCAACACCAGTTGCTCTAGCGGAAACAGCATCAATATTTTCCTCCACTAGGCTATGATTCTCAATAGAAATATTTGAAGACAATAATATCATCAAAACCAATATCAGCGGTAATCTACTCATGCCCCTCATGTCGGCACACTGCTTCAATCTATATGAGGACAGTGTCACAATTTTAATATCTCATCACTTAGAATATTATTTTCATTAATTGGCATTAATTGAAATTTCATCCTCGGATTGCTGTTGTTTGAGTTTCAAATTATCTCTCTTTTCCTTTGCTCTAGCAGCAAAAAATATTGTAAAAGATGGAATTAATATCACTGCAAAACATCCGACTACTGATGCTAATGCCCACAAGAACTCTGTTGCAGCATCAACTGAAAACACAGAAATTGAAGCAAATTCTTCGTTAACACTAATCAACATGATACTTGGATTGGTGCTTCTATTTCCTTGCTCAATAATTTCTACGCGTATTGTCGAAGGTGAATGAAAATATTCAATTTCTTCACGGGCCCTTTTCTCAGCAGCATTGATATCCTCCCCATATACTGAACCATTATTTCTTCGCGCAGGGTCTAATTCGGTTAGTGTAACTATTGAAACTTCTTCCCCACTTTCAGAAATTATCTGGTGTGTAATATTTTGTTGACATTGTTGCTGGCAGGAAAAATCCCTTGCGCCGGCAACTCCAAGCAGGTGGTGGCTAAACAAACCCGCTCCATTTGATAATTTTACAATGGCGCCATCTGATAACTCCATTGCAGTTAGATTTACCCATGTCAAATTTTGTCCATCAACTGCAAACTCCCAATGCCAAGTAGTAGTATTATCTCCATCATCATACAATTTTTGAGGTTCACTATCTGACATTTCAGTAGAGACTGCTTCTGTTTCATAAATGTAGTACGAAGGGGCTATTGTTGCGCCATAAACTGCATATGATAGCAAAAAAATTAGCGTGAATGAAAGTCCCAGAAGTGTCCGAAGAAGGTTCGGATTTTGGGCTAATGCTTTCTTCATCATGCGTGGCGTAAAGTAACCACTTCATCAACACTTGCACAAAAAAATACCCGTTAATCAAGCAACAGATGGCCAATCAGTACCCCGCTCATACCCGTTTCCTTGATATAGGGGAGATAAGTCGGCGAATTGCTTGGTGTCTTATCATGACCACGTTCTACGATATTCCTGCTGAACTCCTTATCCCAGCTCTTGCTGAGAGAATTGCATCAACCGATGGAATTGAAACTCCAGATTGGGCTGGATTTGTCAAGACTGCAGTTTCACGTGAGCGCCCACCATCCCAAGAAAACTGGTGGTACCTTAGATCTGCTGCACTTCTTAGAAAGGTAGCAAGAGAAGGTCCAATCGGTGTAACACATCTTTCACAAGCATATGGTGGAATCAAGGATAATGGTGCAATGCCAAATACACCTGGTGTTGCAGGACGACATATTATCCGTACATCTCTTCAACAACTTGAATCCGCAGGATTGGTTGAAAAGGTTCCAACAAAGACCATTGAAACAGAAGATGGAGAAGTTCAACTTTATGCAGGTCGCAGAATCACTAGTGCTGGCCAAAAGATGCTAAACGAAATCGCTCATGGTTGCAGAGATGCTGCAAATGAGCAATTCCCTGGTTTAGATAAGTACTAAGGAAGTGAAGTGGTGAATACAATGGTGACAACTCAAGATAATGAGTTGTCTATATTGAGAGAACAACGCCGTTTAGAGTTGCAAAAGCAATTACAACAGCAAGCATCAGCGCAAGCAGATGCTGAGATAAAAGCACAACAAGCACAAGTTGATGAGCAAAATATCAATGCAGCAATCAAATCAATTCTTTCTCCTGAGGCCCGCTCACGTTTAGCCACTATTGCAATGGCTACACCACAGCGTGCAGACAGCATCAAAGTAGCTTTGATGAAAATGAATCAAGAAGGTAGAATTCAAGGTATTATCAACGATGAGCAATTCAAGCAATTGCTCGCATCACAATCCAAGAGCCGCCATAGTGCGTCCATCCGAAGAATCTGAGAAGGTGCTCGAAATGTCAAGAAATAAGCCAGCCGCAAAAAAAATACGCCTGTTAAAAGCAGGAAAGCAGAATAGACGTGTCCCTGTTTGGATCATGTTAAAGACCGACCGAAATACGGTTTCTCACCCTAAGAGACACCACTGGAGACGCAGTAAGCTACAACGCTGAGGTGTTATTATGGCTAGAGCAAACCAATCTGAATTAGTAGTTCCATTGCGCCATGCATGGAATATTACTAGATACAAGCGTGCACCACGTGCAATACAAATTATCAAGAATCAAGTAATTCAACACTTGAAGGTAACAGAAGAAGAAGTTGTCTGGATAGACCCTGCAGTAAACGAGTACATTTGGTCTCGTGGAATTGAAAACCCTCCACGTAAGATCAAGTTGCAAATTACTCGCCACGACGAGCCAGACATCCCTATCGAAGTAAAATTATTTGAGGAGTGAATATTATGGGAAATATTAGACCAAGTTTCATTAAAATTAGAGCCATCCGCCTAGTCGTAGAACACGGTGAGAAATTCACTGAAGATTTTGACCATAACAAGGTAATGGTATCACAATTAACTGATGTAGAATCCAAGAAACTAAGAAACTGGATTGCAGGATACGTCACTCGTTATAGACTACGCCGCACTGATTGAGGTGTTCACGTGTCGGTGCGCGTTTATTGGAAACGCACACCTGTGAGCGTTCACCACTCCAGAAGAGTAGTGTTAGAATCGCTAATTCTCTATCTGAGAAATGTTCACGGAATGCGTAAACGTTCGATAGTAATGGAAGATAAAGAAGAGGGAGGTTTCCTCTTTTTCATGTATCAACCATGTGATCCTCGATGGATTAATGCCTGGCAAGAATCTTATCAAGAGGAGGAATAATTATGGGCGATAGAGTGGATTTACCTTTACCAAAAAGTGAATATCAACTCGAAGTTATTTTGGTTGGAGCAACTCATCCAGGGAATCTTGGAGCAGTATGTCGGACCATGCTCAACCATGGATATTGCAACCTGAGATTAGTTAACCCCATTTGCTCTCCAGACGATGTTGAGGCAAGAAAAAGAGCCAAACATGCTGGTATGATATTGGAAAATTGCCAAACTTTTGATTCCTTAAAACAGGCGACAGAAGATGTATCATTGGTAATAGGAACTTCTGGAAAAAGAGAAAAAGGTAAGAAGACTTTTTTCCGCCATTTTTTGTTTCCTTGGGAAGTGGCAGAAAAACTTTCAACATTTAATGAAAAGGTAGCAATAATTTTTGGTGAAGAAGGAAAGGGTTTGTCGACTGAAGATTTGGAGTACTGCGATTTTTTACTAACACTTCCAACATGGGAAGGATATCCTATCGCTAATTTGAGCCATGCAGTAAATAGCGTCCTTTACGAGTTGCATAGAAACAGAGTAATCAATAATCAAGGTGGTGACCCTGCATTACCTAGTATTGTTCCATTAAAGCGAAACATCAATCCCCAACTTAGGGAAAAGTTGAATCAAGCGATTACTGAAATGGCAGAATCTCTTTCAGGTTTGGAGGAACATACAGTAAGTTTCCAACAAACACTACAGCGTTCACTTATGCGTAGTATGCTAACCAATGATGAAGCTACAAGAATCCTTGGCGGATTAGTCGAAGCAACTACTGCAATTCAACATCTTAAAGGAGATGAAAATTGGCAAAGAAAACGACGACGTCGAATTGAATAATCAGACTCTCCAACTTGCAATACTCTTTGGAGTTTCACGGCAATGCATGGCAATTAGCCTTAGTCTATTGCCATATGAGGTTTTGATATGCGGTTCAACTTGGTCAAATGCCCACTTGGCTAGATTCTCCGCTGTAGGGATGAATGGTACGATAACTGTTCGATGTTCATCATCCATCATAGAGCATGCAGCAAGACCTTTTTCATCACCAGAATATACCACGAAAGCATGGTCTATTACATCATGGACATATTCAGTTAGTATCGCCGAAACATCTGAAAAATCGATTAACATTCCTTCTTCAGATACTCCGCTTTCAGTTACAATATCACCCTCAATCTCTGCCTCAAAACGATAGCGATGCCCATGCATATGCCTACACTTACTTTTGTGGTTAGGAACTCTATGTCCTGTATCAGTTTCAACATATCTTCTAATAATCGTAGTCATTTTCATCTCTCCTTAAAATCCATTGATGCTGAATTAATGCAATATCTTTCACCACCAAATTGAACTGGTCCATCATTGAATACATGTCCAAGATGTGCATCACATTTACTGCATCTTACTTCAGTGCGAATTCTACCATGAGAATTATCTTCCACTCTATTGATAGAAGCATCTTCAAGTTCACTATGGAATGAGGGCCAACCACATCCTGAATCATACTTTAATTCGGAATTAAATAACATGTGACCACAACATAGGCAGGAATATTCGCCTTCCCGTTTTTCATCCCACAACAGTCCACTAAATGCTGCTTCTGTACCACTTTCTCTCGTGACATGATATTGTAATTCACTCAAGCGTTGACGATAATCCTCATCTCTATGCTTACTTTCAATTGCAAGTGCATTACTTAATACAGCATTCCATGAAGTGACATATTCGACAGGATCTTCTTTTCCAATTGCATGAAATGCCAAGATTCGTTCTATGTCTGCGCCACTAGTTCCACTTGCGCGGCCCAATTCATCAGGGTCATAGGAAGTATTAGTATTGCGAAATATTGTTGAAAAATCTAATTCCAATTTTTCAATTGCAAGTTCAGCATCTCGGAGAATTGTTTCTTTATCGCCATCTAAATATGGTAACTTAAACGAAACTTTTTCGCTATCCCAATTACCTACTGCGAATGCATGGCCTATAGCTTGATAAAATTCAGGCCTGCAGTCAGGATATATTTCGTGGTCTCCACTGTGGACACCCAAAGCGATTTCTACATCGCAATTTTCCTTTAATGCAATAGACAATGCATAACCATAGAGAATAGAAGAGAAAATTGCATTTCTATTTGGAACTACGGTGGCTTTCATCGCTTCTTCTTCATAGTGCCCCTGGGGAACTTCATCGCCTCCAACGATTAGGCTAGAATGGAATAGATTCATCGCGCTTGACAAATCTACAATACGGTGGACAACTTGAAAACCATTTTCTTCAAGATATGAAATATTTTGCTTTGCCCTAGTTAATTCAATGTTATGCTTTTGACCATATTCATAAGATAGACAATCAACAGAATATCCATCAGCGAGTAATCTCATCAACAAACTAGTCGAATCCATTCCTCCACTAAATGCCATTACTGCTCTCAAAAACCCCCCTCCTTAATCTATGCCCATCCATTTATGAGTTTGAAGACTTAGTCTCCACTGAGGATTCTTTTTCACAACATTTTCTGTGAGTGCAAAATTCTTTCCATTCCATTCAACGCTCTCTGAATGCAAGTAACATGGTTGCAAAAACAGATGTTCAAAACCCTCTTTTATTGCATCATACATTGCAAGGTCTTGACCAACATAAACGCATTTTAATTCATCACCACTAGTTTGACGTATCGATACATTTGGATATTCTTGGTCTTTTGGAGAAATGGTTATCCAATCCAGTAATCCATCTGGAATTTCAATAGTGCCATTACTTTCACATGATAGTTCATAGCCACGCGCTTTGAATAGCCGATGTAGCGGCCATAGATCATTTAGCATCGGCTCACCGCCAGTGAATATTATTCGTTTACAATCAAATTTTAGGACCTCTGATAAAATGTCAATTGCGGTCATTGTTGTAAAAGTTTCAAAGTCAGTATCACACCATTCGCATTGCAAATTGCATTTTCCAAAGCGAATAAAAACATGAGGTATTCCACATTTAGCGCCTTCACCTTGAATTGAATGGAATATTTCTACAACCTTATACTCCATGGCTAAATCTGAAGGATTGTCAACAGAAGCGTTGCCCGAAATCCCACAATTTCCAAATTCTCCATTCAAGTTACACACCTCACATTTCACAAAGGACGGCTGTGAATTAATTGCATTAATTCGGCTCTAGCTTCTGAATTATCGAAAAACACTCCCCGCATTGCAGAAGTAGTCATTACTGCATTTTGCTTGCCAACACCTCTGCACTGCATACACCCATGAGCGGCCTCAATAATTACAGCGCAACCTAGTGGTGCAAGATGAGTTTCTAAATCATCAGCAACTCCCTTGGTAATGCGTTCTTGATTTTGTAATCTTCTTCCATGTAACTCAACTATCCGCGCTAATTTAGAAATGCCAACAATACGTTCAGTTGGGATATATGCAACATGTGCTCGTCCCTTGAATGGTTGCAAATGATGCTCGCAAGTTGAATGGAATTCAATATCTCTCAACAAAACAATCCCATCATAACCCTCTCCATTGAAAGTGGCTTCAAGAATATCTCCTGCACTTTGAGAATAACCAGAGAATACTTCTTGCCATGAATCAATTACCCTTGTTGGAGTCTTCATCAACCCTTCTCTATCAGATGAATCTCCTTCTAAATAGTCCAATAATGTCTTTATTGCGGATTCCGCTTCTTGTTTAGTGGTCATTTCAATTACTCCTTCTGTATATTTCTTCCATGTCTTGAATCAATTTCATCAAGTTGATCAAGTAATTTTCTGCAAGCAGTTCTTACAGCATCAGCAAGGCTGACAAATTTCTTATCATCGCCTACATGTTTACGTAAATCTTCGGTTAATTGGCTCGGCATGTCCAAGGAAATCTTAGGCATATCTCGTCCTCCGCACAATGTAATATAAGTATTACTGGAGTATTACTATGCTATTACTTGAGTAATATTATGGGATTGGTTATTGTATTTCATCCATTTTTTGAAAATTATCACAGCAATACAAGAAGTGTATCACTAAAAATGTTCAAAACCCTCCTACGATTACAATGTTTGATGAGTGCTAAAGTTGAGCAGTTGATGGAATTACTTTTTGACATTAGAAACAACTCAGGTACTTGTGAAACACCGGGTCTGAATGATGCTGAAATCAGTAATTTCATAGGCTTAGATTCAAATTTATCGAGGGCAATAAAAGAGGCGCATGCATGTCATTTAGGTCTGAGGGATGAATTTGATTCTCAGTTATTGATGTCGCCTGAGATGGAATTGGTAACCAAACTACAAAGTGGTTATGTCAATTTTTACAATCCAGCAACAGTCAATCCATATGTTGCTATTGCGGCTAGAGGTCCATGGGTAATTTCCTCTCATGGTGCAGTATTGCATGATAATGGAGGATATGGAATGCTAGGGGGCGGTCATGGACCTGATGAAATTATTGAGGCAATGTCGCAGAATTGGGTAATGGCCAATGTAATGACTCCATCATTTTCTCAGCAGAGATTAACAGATCGACTGAAGAAAGAACTAGGACATAGTCGTGGCAGTTGCCCATTTGATAGATTTATTTGCATGAATAGCGGTTCAGAGGCTGTTACTGTTTCTTTGAGGATTTCTGATGCAAATGCCAACACAATGACAGGTCCTGGTGGCAGATACGAAGGAAAAGCAATCAAATTGGTCGCCATTGAACAAGCATTCCATGGACGTACAGGTCGTCCAGCACAAATTTCACATTCCTGCAAACCAAATTATGACAAAAACCTCGCCTCCTTTAGAGATAGAGATAATTTATACCTAGTTCCACCAAATGATATTGAAGCCCTCAGAAAGGTATTTTCAGATGCTGAGGCAAATGGTGAATTCATTGAATTGATGGCAATTGAACCCGTTCAGGGAGAAGGTAATCCTGGTCAATGTGTAGAGCGCGCTTTCTATGACGAGGCGCGAAGATTAACATTAGAGCATGGCTCAATGCTACTTGTAGATTCTATTCAAGCAGGATTGAGAGGCCAAGGTTGTTTGTCCATTGTTGACTATCAAGGATTCCAAGATTGTATTGCTCCAGATCTTGAAACGTGGTCAAAAGCGATGAATGCTGGTCAATACCCTCTATCTGTACTCGGAATGAATGCAAGAGCATCATCCCTCTATGTTTCTGGAATCTATGGTAATACGATGACTACTAATCCTAGGGCATTAGAAACAGCAGTAGCAGTACTGGATAGAATTACACCTGAGTTAAGACAAAACATTCGCGATAAGGGTGAAGAATTTGTAGAAAAATTGAGTCAACTTGCGGAAGAATTTCCTGAATACATTACCTTGGTTCAAGGAACTGGCTTGTTATGCAGTGCAGAATTAAGACCAGATGTCCTACCTGTAATCGGATTCGATGCAGTGGAACCATGGTGTAGAAAGAGAGGGCTGGGAGTTATCCATGGTGGAAAGAATGCATTAAGGTTCACCCCACACTTTGCAATTACTTCCCAAGAAATTGATTTGATAATCAGCATTGTTAGAGAATCAATAATTCACTTTACTTCATAATCAACTAAGTGAAGTTACAATATCTTCTCTCTTGAATTGATTTGATGCATACTTTGCAGCTAAGACCGCATACAATAATGAGGTTCCTACCCAAATCAAAATATGCGACACAATGATTCTATTCATTAGTAATTCACGTAGTGCAAGTAGAACATTAACCACTGGAATTGCAAACCAAAACGACTCAATTCCATCTAGATTGATAACTTGCGTAAATAATGCTGGGAAAATAATTAGCATTATCGCTGGACCCAAAATACTGCCAGCCTCCTTTACACTATGAGATCTCATTGCAAGTGCTAATTCAATTGCAACAACCATAATGGCAAATAGCATTATTGCACCAACGATTAAGATTATTGTCATCAATGACAATTCAGGAACTCCAAGAATACTAGAACTTGCTAGATAGCCTATTGCAAATAGTAATCCAAATATTTGCAGTAATACGCCAACACCGGTAATAGTGGCTACTGCTAACCACTTGCCGAATAATAATTCCAGCCGCGTACATGGCAGGCTTAGAAGTGCTTCCAAAGTCCCTCTTTCGCGTTCTCCTGCAGTCATATCGATAGAAGGCTGTATCGCTGATGAGAAGGTCCAAACGGCCAATACTAGCGGTATAAACATGGATAAGGCCATACCTGCCTGCTCACCAGCTGTTGCAGCATCTGCTTGAGAAATCTCTCCATCCCATCTCAATGGGTCCAAAGTTGAGTTTACATCAAGGCCACCGGATTCAATTCGCGCTGCAGTTTCATTATTCTCCCATTCATTTAGGTCATACAACAATCTTGATTTCGCCTCTCTAGATTGCTCAGATGTAGACATATGGAGAATTGAATAATACCAAATATCTTCATTTTGAGTAATCCTTAGAACAGCATCAACAGTACCATTTCTCAGTTTTTCTAGGTCATCACCTGGTTGACTCAAATCATCTAATATTGGCAATTCCTCATATGTTATTTGTATTGAAGATTGATTGATAATAGCGCTCAAATTATTTGGCATTCCATCGGTTTGAATAGTCAAATCCAATTCAAGTGATTGTAATTCTGCTGCTTCTGACTGAAGCAGTACAGGGAATAATATGAATAAAAGTGGGAACATCAATAATGGTATTACGATAATGGCAATTATTGTTCGCCAGTCTCTAGCGAATTCAACAACCTCCTTTTTGGCAATTTGCTTAATTCGCATTGCACTACCATCAGCCATCGAGGTCCACCTCCAGTTCAGGGGTTTTTGGAGTGAAAAGTTTTCTCCACCAAGCAGTAAACCTGCCTTCTGAGTCATCATCTTCAGACCTTGCCCTCGCTTGATCTGCAGTCAAAGAAACATATGCTTCTTCGAGAGAATCTTGTTCGGTTTGTTGCATCAACTGTTGTGGAGAACCATCTGCTCTTACCTCACCGTTGTGAATGATAATGATTCGATCACATACTTGTCTTGCTTCTTCTAATTGATGAGTTGAATATACTACTGTTCCACCTTCATCTCTTAACTGCTTAACAAGTGCTCTGACAGTTCTTGCACTTGTAATGTCCAATCCCGCCGTAGGTTCGTCTAGAAGAAGGATACTAGGTCCATGTGCAAGAGCCCTAAGAAGGGCTGTTTTCTGCCTCATTCCTCTACTGAATCCTTTGGTATGCCTACTAAGGCTATCACTCATACCTAGTCTACTGGCAAATAATTGTGTACGCTTCCATGATGATTCATCATCAATTCCGTACAATCTTGAATGATAGCGAATATTTTCCCATGCCGTCAAACGTGAATACAATCCTGTAGATTCGGGAACTACACCCAATAAGTGCCTCATTTTTGTAACATCGGAACCATCTTGTAATGTTACACTTCCACTAGTTGGCGTATAGACTCCAGCCATTAGTCTCAAAAGTGTAGTTTTCCCTGCACCATTACTACCGACCAAACCAACGATTTCACCACTGTGAATATCTAAATCAACATGAGTTAGGGCTTTTATCTCGTCAAAATGCTTGGCGACCCCCTTTATTGAGAGCAACTTTTCAGACATTATTTTCCCTCAACTGGCTCTTCCGGATTCAACCGCAGCATCTAGACCAGGGTGCTTCTCTTCTAGGCGACAGGCACGTAGCAATTGCTGTCTTAATTGCTGATGAATTTCTTTCTGAGGAATACCCATTTCTACTAAATTACCGATCATGTTGAATGCCCCTTGTATTGCTCCAGCATCAAGAAATGCATCATTGGAAATTTTTCCGTTATTCCGTAGGTTATCTAACTGAGCAGAAACAAATTCCGCTTCTTTTCTAACTCGTGGGCCATCAATATGTGGTAGGGCAATAAGGTGGTCTACGCAAGTTCTCATCAAATCAACCCTATCACAGTAGGGTTAAGAGAGTATTCCTCAAAAATTTTCATTGAGTTTCATTTGTCAATTTTTCTGTTTTAATTCCACCAATACCCCGCCTGTTGATTTGGGGTGTACGAATGCAATTTTTGAGCCACCAGCACCGAGTTTTGGTTCATTATCAATCATCTGAATACCGTTATCCAGTAAATAGTCAATTAGCGCTTGCAAATTGTCTACGCGGAAACACAATTGTTGAATTCCAGCCCCGCGCTTTGCCAAAAATCGACCGATGGGTGTATCCGGAGAAGTTGGTTGAAGTAATTCGATCATTGGTGGGTGACTTTCAACACTCTCATCTGAAGGAGAAGTTGAAAAAAATCGAGTGGTAACTCCTTGTTCTATTACAGTTTCATCCTCTGTATTATTTACTAATCCAAGTAGTTTCCAAAAATGACTAGCTGAGTCTAAATCACTAGTTGCTATTCCGATATGATCTATGTGTATTGCTCCAAAATCCATTTTCTCACCTCAAAATCCACTTGGAGCCTTCCATTCGCCAAACTCATCGCGCATTGCATTCATTATTTCTCCAAGTGTGCAATTTGCCTTTACAGCATCTAGGATCAATGGAAATAGATTTTCTGTACCAGCAGCCGCAACCGCAATTGCATCAATGCACTTCTGTGCCATCACAGAATCTCTATTATCTCTTAGATTGGCCAATCTTTGACATTGCATTTGGCCAACAGCAGGGTCTAGTTGTAGGACTTCAGTACTTGTTTCATCCTCCATTACTCCATGGTTAACACCGACTATTTTTCTTTCACCAGATTCAACATCCATTAGATGCTTAAACGCAGCATTGTGAATTTCCCTTTGTTGCCAACCCTGCTCAATTGCTGCCAATGCTCCACCTAGGGATTCAATTTGTTTTATCTGAGCAAAAGATTCTTGGTAAATTCTTTCGGTTAACGCTTCCACATGGTAAGAACCACCCAATGGGTCTACAATATCAGCAGCACCACTTTCTTCAGCGATAATTTGCTGAGTACGTAGCGCTACAGTAGCACTTTTTTCAGTAGGTAAACCCAGTGCTTCATCATAAGAATTGGTGTGGAGGCTTTGTGTGCCTCCACAAACTGCTGCGAGAGCCTGTATTGTCACCCGAGCGATATTATTGAGTGGTTGTTGTGCAGTTAGGCTTACCCCTGCAACTTGAGTATGGAATCTAAGCATTGCAGACTTTGGATTGGTAGGATTATATCTTTCATCAATCAAATCAAACCATAGTCTTCTCGCAGCTCTAAATTTGCTTGCCTCTTCAAAGAAATCATTATGGCAATTGAAAAAGAAAGAAAGTCTTGGAGCAAATGCATCAATATCCAATCCCGATTCTATTGCCGCCTCAACATATGCCAGTGCATTTGCAAGTGTGAAAGCCACTTCCTGTACTGCAGTGGAACCGGCTTCGCGAATATGATATCCTGAAATTGAGATTGTATTCCAAAGAGGTATATGTTCTGCACAATATTCAAACACATCAGTAATCAATCGCATAGATTGTTTTGGTGGAAACACATATGTTCCTCTGGCAATATATTCCTTCAGAATGTCATTTTGTATAGTTCCAATAACTTTGTCAGATGAGACTCCTTGTTCTTCTGCTACTGCGACATACATCGCCAATAGGATAATTGCAGGCGAGTTAATTGTCATCGATGTACTAACTTGGTCTAATGGAATCCCATCAAGTAATAATCGCATATCATCAATAGAAGATATGGAAACACCTACTTTCCCAACTTCTCCCAGTGATAATTCATCATCTGCATCTAGGCCAAGTTGAGTTGGCAAGTCAAAGGCAACAGAGAGTCCTTTTTGCCCTCTTTCCAACAGAAGTTTAAATCTTTTATTTGTCTCTTCGGCACTGGAGAAACCAGCATATTGGCGCATTGTCCACAACCTTGAGCGGTACATAGTGGAATGAATACCTCTAGTATATGGTGCGCTACCCGCACTACCCACATTTGACTGAGAATATCCCACATCAGAAAGAGTATCTTGATCGCTTTGCAGAGGAATGTCAAGACCGCCAAGGGTTTCCCACTCCTCTTTACGTGACGCGACCATACAGTGCCCAAGTGTAGGCGATTCTTCAACACTCCCCAATTCGGGAGCAGAAATAATTATTCAATGATGATGGCCATTAGGGCCGTGAACGTGTCCATGAGAGAGTTCTTCTGCATCAGCACTGCGCAGTTCAATAATTTCTACTGCAAATGTCAATGACTCGCCAGCTAACTTGTGATTGAAATCAGCAGTCACTTCATCATCTGTTAATTCAACAATGGAAAATGGTGCTGGACCATGTTGCATCTGTGCAACTAAAGACATTCCAATTTCCAATTTTGCTTCTTCTTCTAACGAAGCAAATTCACTGCGAGGAATTTTCATCATAGCAGCATCTTCTCTTGCACCGTATGCCTTGTCTGGGGTTAGAGTAAACGTTCTCTTTTCACCAATTTTAGCACCTTGAATCTCTTCTTCGAAGCCAGGAATCATCTGACCATGTCCAACAAGAAATGTTAGCGGGTCTTTTCCTTCACTGCTATCGAATACTTCTCCACTTTCTGGCATTGTACCTGTATAATGTACGCTTGCAACTATATCTTTTCCTACTGTTAATTCACTCATATTTTCACCTTCTGGTTGTATATTTCCTAACTAAACTCTTCAATTTGTCACCGATTTCTTCGGTTAGGATATTTTCTAGAATTTTCGTATCAATAAATTCATACGATTCATCCACTGACATTCTTTCACCTTTGGCCCACACTTGGCCTAGAATATTTGAACGGTGCTCTTCAGGAACGGTTGGGTTGTCAAGAATATCTCTTGCAGCATATTTGTATTCCAAATATTTTTGCCTGTTGAGTCGCTTCTCTTGTTTTTGCCTTCCGCCACCTTTTTTCGCATGAGGTCGGCGTTTTTTACGGCGATCATTAGTGGCCTTGATTTGAGTTTCTTCAACCACTTTGAATACATTTAATTGTGAAACTGCAGGTTTTACACTGGCTTTTGCAACTGCTGAAAAGGATTCAATTTCTGCCTTTGCTTCAACCAATTTTACTTCTTGAACAACCTCAACCACTGGTGCGATTTCTTCAACAACAGCACCAACTTTTTGTTGTTCTGCATTCAATTTTGATGCAGCAGATTTCTTCCGTAGTTCTGCCAAGCGGTCGGCACGTGAGGATGTTTTTTCAGTTGTCTGCTGTTTTTGATTCTGCTTAGAAATACCAGTAGTTGTTGGTTTAGCAACACCTTGTCCTGCAGCATTAGGTTTGGATTCCGACATTCTTTCAAGCGCTTCTTTTCGCTTTTTGTCTAAATCTGTTAAAGTATTATTTTTCACTGGTTGATTAGTTGGTTTTGGAGTCCTTTGAGGAGAACTTTGAGCGCGTTTATTATGACGCTGATTTCTCTGCGAATTAGCATCACTGGCAAATGGATTAAAAGGCTCACCTCTCTTCTTTTTGCGCTCGATGGTCGTCTCCCCCAAACATGTGGCGTAGCCGACCCCATAAAACGGTTAGCGTTCAGTATATGTTTCACGCCCAAGTTATTGGCGTTTGGTCAGTGCGTAAATATTGGTCAATTGCACTTTGCGAATAGTCGGTTAATCTTCCATTCTTGAGTTCTAAAAATCCTAGTTTTGCGATCATTGTTCCGTTATCAATGCAATACATTCTCGGTGGTGCAAAGGAAGTGGATTCTCGTTCCTCGGCCATCATATCACACATAGTACGTAATCTTGTATTGCAGGCGACACCGCCTCCAAGTAATAGTTCAGTTTTACCCGTATGAGCCATTGCTCTTTCTGCTACTTCTACACAAGCAGCAAAAACATGCTCTTGCAATGACCAACAAACTGCTTCAAGAGGTTTTCCAGATTCTAGTAGTCTCTGTGCAGCAGTCATTACTCCCGAGAATGCTAAATCCATACCTCTAACCGCATAGGGTAATTCTAATCCTTCCATTGATGGATGTGGATTACTCTCAAGCCATTTTGCTGCAAGTTTCTCTATTACTGGGCCACCAGGAAATGGTATTCCTTGTGTTCTGGCAAATTTATCCAACATATTGCCTATACCAATATCGAGTGTTTCCCCCAAAACGCGATATCTTCCCTCCAACCTTGCTATGACTTGTGTATTTCCTCCTGATACATACAATAAGACTGGGTCATCACATCCACATTGGTCTCTGCCAATTTCGATATGTGCTACACAGTGGTTAACTCCAATTAACGGGACCTCAAGTTTACTAGAGATTCCCCTTGCAATAGCTGCACCAACTCTCAAACAAGGACCCAATCCAGGACCCTGTGAATAAGATACTGCTCCAATATCAGTCATTGAAATATCATTTTGAATCAGTATTTTTTCAAGCAGTTGAGGAGCCACTTCTTTGTGATGGTCAGCAGCCTGGCGCGGATGGATTCCACCTTCATCAGGACTAACAGTGTCGGAACACGAAGGAAAGGGTTTACCACTAGAATCAACTAATCCAAATGACAAAGTATGTGCCGTAGATTCAATTCCGAGGGTCCATTTGTCCATCTCGCTCAGACACTCCTCATGGCTATGGTTCTTCAACCCTCACGCATAAGCCCCACCAATGCGAACCATATTGTTGGACCTTGGACCGATGGCGCATCTCTCTGGAAAGGGTTCTTTGAAGGGTAGAGGGATATCAGATATTGATGCTCTAACTAGTCCTGCAGGTAATGGAATTGTTGTGGAAAATGGAATAATAACACGAATTGATGACTCTAAAGTGTTAGAAGAAGAATTTGGTAGAGAAAATATCCATCAATCGAAATCATCTCTTCAGGAGAATAAAATATATTCGTTACAAGGCAAGGCAATAATTCCTGGCTTAGTAGATGCTCATACTCATTTGCTTTGGGCGGGCGACCGTTCTCGTGAAGTTTCATGGCGACAGCAGGGCCATTCATATTCAGATATCGCTTCAATGGGCGGCGGTATTGTTTCCACAGTTGATGCTACAAGAAATTCATCACAAAGCGAATTGGTGGAGTTGGGATACAAGAGGCTTCGAGGAGCCTTTAGAAATGGCTCAACCCACTTGGAAATAAAAAGTGGCTATGGCTTATCAACAGAGGCTGAATTAAAATTATTATTGGCAGGACAAGATCTTTCAAAAATGGACCATCTGCCAAGTATTGACCAAACTTGGCTCGGGGCACACGCTACTCCGAAAGGAAATACTCGTCAAAATTATGTTGAAGAAATATTGAGTGATCAACTCCCCTCGGTAATCGACCAAGGAATAGCGCGTTCAGCAGATGTGTTTTGTGAACCCGGATGGTTCACAGTTGAGGAGAGCGAGGATATTCTAAAGCAGTCTAAACAGGGAGGTTTAGACCTCCGAATCCACATCGATGAATTTACTGATGGTGGAGGTGGAGAATTAGCTGCAGATTTGAAAGTCACCACCGCCGACCACGCCCACTATACTTCTAGCGATGCTAGAATGCGTATGCAAGATGCTGGCGTAAATTGTGGTTTTTTGCCCGGAACACCGTATGCAATGGGAGAGCAATGGCCTGATTTCAACAATATTACAGAACAGGGATTCACCTGGTCAGTAGCAACAGATTTCAATCCAAATTGCCGCACATTAAGTCTACCATTCATCGCATCAATCCTAGTACAGCGCTGCGCAGTATCACCATTAGCCGCGTTAGTTGCATGTTCACGTAACCCAGCTCAAACAACTCCACATCCATCCGGAGCCCCGCATGGAGTGATAGAGGAAGGCGCTGTTGCTAATTTGAATGTCATTGATGGGCCATGGTGGCAGGCTTGGTGCCAACAGCCTGGAGATTCCCCATTCCACGCAACAATGCTTGAGGGAGAATTAATCTTTCATTGAATAATTATGATTTCTAATTACTTACTATTTGAAAAGCAAATAATATAGATTAATATTAAAAAACAATAAGGTGGGAATCATGGTTGAAGCAATAATTGAAACTGTTGTATGTTCACCAGCTCAAGGCAGAGATGCAAGATTATTGAGAATGCTAAATGCACGTCAAGAGTTCAAGCGTCAAAAGTCTGGATGTCTCGCGGCTTGGCATGCTAAGTCAAGCAATGGAGATTCTCTCTTACTGGTTCAAAGTGTATTTGCTTCTCGTCAAGATTGGATCGACATTTCCAATCAAATAGTTGAAACCTTAGATTCCAGAGATGGAGGATTAGAATCTTGTTTACTCGGGCCACCTTTGGTAGGAGTTTTCACTGTCGAAACTGATGATTTACAACTAAATCTTGGCTGAATATCATTTTGGCTCAAATTATGTGTGATGTATTGTCGTATAAGGTAAGTTATACGACATTGACATTGAATAGCTTAATCTTTTTTGTCAAATATCATTGAATAATGGAGAGCAGTGTCACGTTTATGATACTAAAGGGAGCTAAAAATTTCAAACAATTGTAAAAAACACCCTCCGAGCCTACCCTCTAAGGGCCAATAATTTTGCAAAAACAAAATTTCTGAAACGCTCTTGACAATAGTAGGGTTCAAGTCAAGGATGTGATTGGAACATATTGATTGAGATGGCAGTTGTGGAAGGATTTTGTCTGAAGTGCAAAACATATGGACCTATTAAAGATGGTCAATTATTCAAAATGACCAATGGACGTACTAGAATGGGTGGACACTGTTCACAATCTGGCTGTACGGGAAAAATTTCTAAGATCGTTAGTTGATTCGAAATTATCAAACCGAATCCGTTTAATACAGAGCCTATGTGGCTCACTTTACCTAGGGCTCGTGGTCTAGGGGTTATGACGTCGCCTTGACATGGCGAAGATCGAGAGTTCAATTCTCTCCGAGCCCACCAATATTTTATCAAGCAATAATTATGATTTCTTCTTTATTTCAATTAAAATGGAATTAATACTAATTATCATCTAAAATACAACTATTGTAAAATCAAGATTTATGATTTCTTGTTAATTCTTCTGGATCAGGTAATACCAAATCCTCAGCAGATACTCTACTCATCGGCTTTTCCTCCTCCTCATCCATCGTAAAATCAGCAGAACCGCCTTCCCACTTTACGACAGAATCCGATTCTTCGAATGATTCTATTGGTATCTGGTCTACATCTGGTGCTAGTGAATATGATGTTGGGTCAACGATAGGGGATGGTTTTTCCATCGATGGCGGTGGTGCCTCTCTTTCCTCTAAATGAGCTACTGAATGGAATGTGCCACACTCTGCACATCTAACACTACCTGCTTTCTCAATGCACCCACATACTGGGCAAAAAGTCATCCCGCGTAATGCATTCAAGGGGTCAGTGGACATGTATTTACTCCAGGAACATTTCATCTTGGTACCCGGTGATTTCATCTCCAGTACCATCTTCCTTGATTGTTACAAGTCCATCTTCATCATCAAATTCAACGATTACTCCAAAGACATCTTCTTCTTCAACAGTTAGACCAATATGTGATCCAATGTCAATATCATCATCTTCTTCATCGTCATCCTCTTCTGATCCATCTTCCTCTGATTCTTCATCCTCTGATTCATCTTCGGAATCTTCGGAGGCATCCTCTTCTTCGTTTGATTCTTCCTCATCCTCATCTTCGGAAACATCATCTTCTTCACTTTCAGAAGATTCCTTAGCATCCTCGGTGTCGGATTCGACTTCCTTCATTGCCTTGACACGTGCTCTCCAGCCTTTTGCAAGGACAAGGTGGGTAAACATTGAACCGCCCATTCCAATTGCACCAAGAAGAATAAAGATAATTCCATCTGTATAGAATCCCTTAGGCATGGATGATGCTCCATTTTCACCTGAGAATGGAGTTAGTGAATTAGCGCAGCCACCTAATTGTTCATCCGAATCACAAGGATATATCTCTCCTTCATCATAACCGTCAAGGCCTATTCCATAATTGCTCTCTAATTCAATTAGACCTCCAGACCCGTCAACAGGCCCAATAAACCCGTTAACGACCCATGCTAAGATGAATAGGAAGAATGTTGCATGTATTAGTGGCCACCAGACATCATTCCATTTCTTTGACATCATTGCAGATTGCATTGGTGATGGGAACTCTTTAGGATCTGTGCCATCATCATATTCCTCGTCATCGTCATCATCGTCATCATCGTCGTCATCATCATCATCGTATTCTTCAGGATTGTTTCCAATTTCTTCCTCAAGCGCTGATACGAATTCTATGATGTCAATATTACCATCAGAATCAACATCCAAGGTTGCAACAAAATCAGCAATACTTGATTCAGCGATGTCTTCATCTTCAAGAACATCACTAATCGTATTTGATAACTCTTCAGTAGAGATGAATTTATCTCCATCTTCATCTAATGCATGGAAAATAGTAGCAGGGTTTGAACCATCTCTGTCCATTACATCAATCATCTTCTTAATGATATCATCAGGAAGGATTTCGATAGGCTCCTCATCACTGGTTTCTTCGGATTCATCATCAGATTCCTCCTCTTCAGACTCTTCCTCTTCTGACTCTTCATCATCAGACTCTTCCTCTTCCTCTTCGGATTCTTCATCTACTGAATCATCCTCTTCTTCTGTATCCTCGTCGGAAGAAGCTTCAGCCTCATTTTCTGGTGCAACATAATCGGATCCAGTAACAGATTTCTCTAACTCTGCTAAGTCTATTTCACCATTACCATCAGCATCAATTTGTTCAACCAACCGTTGAACTTGAGATGGAGGTAAATCTGCTAAATTCAAATTTAGAAGGCCCTGTTTAAGTTCTTCAGAGTCTATCATTCCGTCTCCATTTGTATCGAATTTTTCAAACAGTGATTGAATGGTTAATCCAGTGCTTGAAAGCCATTTTCTCAAAACATCCATCACATCATCTGCTACAAAAATTACACCACAGCTACTGCAACTGGTTGATTCAAGAGGGACCAAAAATCCACATGCTCCACACTCACCAAGTTCGTCTTCTGACATACCGGAAAATTTGATATTACATTCAGGGCATTCAGTAGAATCGCTTGGAATTACTGCGCGGCAACTACCACATTCAGCCATCGTTGTTTCCTCATTATCAGTTTCAGACACAGGCACACCTATATGTGCCAAACAAACAATAGATATAATGCTTGATGGAGTTTATAGTGGCACATAGTAAATAGAGCAGTTCTTTCATAGTTGCATAAGAGGGAGTCTAGGCAATGGAGCAAGGAAGAATATTTTCTGCCGAATTGAGCGATAATTCGGACTTGTATTCGTGGATTGATTCACAAATAGAAGTTGCTCAACAAAGCATTCTACTCTTCAGCAGACAACCACATAAGAGGTTGTTAGAATACTTCGACGTCACCAAAATTGAGGCTTATTGGCTGTCTGAACGAGTTACTGCAGGCGCATTAGAACCAAGTCTTGAAAAAATCGCACACTTGATAGTTTCCAAATTGCAACATAATCAGGGGCTAATTGTCGTTGAAGGACTAGAGTGGTTAGTCTCCTTACATGGCCATGAATCAGTATTGGCATTTATCCGCCAAATTAGAGATGAAGTATACCAAACACAGTGGAAAGTCATTTTCCCGATAAATTGTTTGGTTTTTGACTCGGTTTGGCTAGCTAGGCTTAGGAGAGAGGCCCCAAATTTGGAAATTTTTGCGCCAAGGGATGAAAATATCAAGGTAAACCAAGAGGACAATGATGTTGAGGAAGATCTTTCGCAAGAAGTAAAAATACATAACTTTCAAGAAGTTCCTGGGGAAGAAATAGAACTTGATACTAGAGATGATGGGACCCCGAAATTGGTAATGTTGACTCGATTGCCATTCAATGGTTTTAGTAAATCGATTCTAACTAGGAGAATCTTGCAATGGAGAAGAATGGGTTTGGATGTTTCAGAGGTAGAACCAGCACTCTCAATGTTGGATGATAAGAGTTCATATGAACTATATGCTTCGGTTGAAGAAAAAGTTCGTAGGGCTGTTGAATTAGAAAATTACCTTGACAGGTATTCGGACAATATTTCTGCTAGTGAATTAGCAACTGCTCGATTTAGAATTAGACAATTAACGGGATTAAATGAAATTGAAAAGTGGATATTAGAGTTGTAATTATCTCGGCAACCTACCACATTCAGCTTCAATTCTTGCTAACCAACCACCTTGCCATAACTGAGAAGCAATAGTTTTCAATTCTTTACTAGTACTTCTATCTCCACTGAGTGGTGGTGAAATTGCTCTGACTCTTTGTTTTAATGACCGGACATGCTCAGCGGGTTGTATCTCTTCAAACTCTAGTGCTTCACATGCAACAAATAATTCACAGGCTAAGACCTCTGATAATCGTTCAGTTGCCATCAATAGATTCCAGCAAGCAGTAGCACCCATACTAACATGATCTTCTTGGCCCGCAGAAGTGGTTGTAGAGAACGCTGAGCGCGGCATTGCATGACCATGTAACTCGGCCAAAGAAGCACCTGCGACATATTGAACGATCATTAATCCGGATTCAAGTCCGGAGTTTTGAGCTAAAAATGCAGGCAAGTTGCTTCTAGCAGGATCTAGTATCTGGTCAATTCGTCTTTCACTAATAGATGCTAATTCAAATAACGCGTGTGACATTGAATCTGCTGTTAATGCCAATATCTCTCCGTGGAAATTTCCTTGAGAAATAACTTCGTGAGGACCTGGTTTTGCAGGGTCTGGAAACACCAATGGGTTATCAGTAGCACTATTCAGTTCCACATCTAATGTTTCTTGCAATTGCAAAAATCGTTGTAGTACAGCACCATGAACTTGTGGAGTACATCTAAACGAATAAGCATCTTGAACCTGTTCACAATTCTCATGAGATTTTAGGATGGGTGAATCTTTCATTATCCTTCGCAAACGTGATGCAGTGGTCAATTGCCCGATATGCGGACGCGCTAAGTGAACTCTTTCATCTGCAGGCCTAATACTGCCTTTTCTTGCCTCTAATGAAGTACACATAATAATGTCAGCAAGAGGGATTAATTGACTTAATCTTTGTTCAGCAGCGACCAATAGTGATAACATCTGACTTGTACCGTTAATCAGAGATAAGCCATCTTTCGCCTTCAAACTAATACCAATCAATCCATTAGCAAGCAGCGCATCACGGGTCGGCCCAACGCCTGAATCAGTGAGAACCTCACCTTCACCAATTAGTGAAAGGGCCATGTGTGATAATGGAGCCAAATCACCACTCGCCCCTAAACTTCCGATGCGCGGAATTGCAGGGCAGATATCGTTATTGATGAATGCGAGCAGTTGGTTAATTACATCAGGATGCACTCCCGAACAACCTTTTGCAAGAGAATTTGCTCGCGTCACCATCATAGCCCTTACCAATTCCTTTGACATTAGATCTCCAAGAGCGGTAGCATGTGAGCGAATTAGATTTCTTTGAAGGTCTGATAAATCGTCATTAGAGATTCGTTCCTTGACCAATGCTCCGAACCCAGTATTGATTCCATAAACGGTTTCACCTCTTTCCAAAATACCATCCACTACTGACCTTGCAGCATTTATTTTGACCCAAGAATCTTGAGAAATATCTACTGAGGCTTTTCCTTCTGCAATCATTTGTACTTCAGAAGAAGAAAGTGTTTCACCATCGAGATAGATTATTTTTTCATTTTTCATCTTATCACCACATCATAATGAGTTAATTATTTCGTCGTCGACAATTGTCGGCAAAGTTACTTGTAAATTTGGTTGGGACTTCATTGCTCTGCGAGCCGCAAAAATGGCACCATCGTTGCGCCCCCAAGCTCTCCTAGCCACTCCGTTATTTACATCCCAGTGTAACATTGATTGTAATCTATTTTCAGAATCTTCTGAACCATCTAGCATTAGGCCGAAACCGCCGTTGATTACTTCTCCCCAACCTACTCCGCCTCCGTTATGCAAACTAACCCAAGTAGCGCCTCTAAAAGAGTCTCCAACGAAGTTATGAACGGCCATATCAGCGGTAAACATTGAACCATCAGAAATATTTGCAGTTTCTCTATATGGTGAATCTGTACCAGATACATCATGATGATCTCTACCCAATACAATTGGAGCAGAGATTCTACCTGATGCAATTGCCTTATTCATAGCAGAAGCAATTCTCCGCCTCCCTTCATCATCGGCATAAAGAATACGCGCTTGAGAACCGACTACCATTTTATTTGAACCGGCTTGCTCTATCCAGCGAATGTTATCCTTCATTTGCTGTTTTATTTCATCAGGAGATTCGAGAATCATTTCCGATAGAACTTCACAAGCGATGGCATCGGATTCGGCCAAATCTTGCGGGTTGCCTGAACAGCACACCCATCTATATGGCCCGAATCCATAATCAAAGCATAATGGGCCCATGATATCTTCAACGTATGAAGGATATCTAAAACTGCCATCATCATACATAACATCAGCACCAGCCCTACTTGCTTCGAGCAGGAATGCGTTTCCATAATCCCAAAAGTACATTCCTCTATCTGATAATTGGTTTATTGCAGTGGCCTGTCTATTTAGACTATTTTTTACTTCATCGCAAAATTTCTGAGGGTTTTCTGACATCATTCGCGAAGCACTTTCATAGTCAAATCCAACAGGAAAATAACCTCCTTGCCATGGATTGTGGAGCGATGTTTGATCACTTCCTAAATCTACATTGATATTTCTCTCCACCAGTCTCTCCCACAATGTAACAATGTTGCCTACATAGCCAATGGATATAGATTCCTTATTCTGTGCTGAAAGAACCATAGTATCGATCGCATCATCAACATTTTCGGCAATAGTACTCAGCCAACCTTGCTCCTGTCTTTTCCTAGCTGCATGAGGATTTACTTCGGCGATAATACAAGAAGCACCTGCAATGACTGCAGCCTTGGCTTGAGCACCAGACATACCACCTAATCCTGATGTTACGAAAGTCACGCCTTCAAGCCCTTCATCACCCGACAAACCAAGTTTCACTCTCGCTGCATTTAGAAGAGTTATTGTAGTTCCATGAACAATTCCTTGTGGACCGATATACATGTAAGAGCCGGCAGTCATCTGCCCATACTGACTTACACCCAAAGCATTCATTCTTTCATAATCTTCAGGCGATGAATGGTTAGGAATTACCATTCCATTGGTGACAATAACTCTTGGTGCGCTTGGACTTGAGGGAAATAGTCCCAAAGGATGCCCCGAGTACATCACTAGGGTTTGTTGTTCAGTCATCTGTGAAAGATATTTCATTACAATGCGATATTGGGCCCAGTTTTGAAAAACTGCTCCATTTCCACCATAAGTAATCAATTCATGAGGGAACTGTGCTACACGTTTGTCCAGATTGTTTTGAATCATTAGCATTATTGCTGCTGCTTGTTTACATTTTGCGGGATAATAGTCGATAGGGTATGCCTTCATTTCATATTCAGTGGGGCGATAACGCCACATTATTATTCGACCAAAAGTATCCAATTCTTCAAAAAATTCCTTCGCTAGTACCGCATGCAAATTTTTTGGAAAATATCTCAAAGCATTTCTGATTGCCAATAGTTTCTCTGGTTGAGTCAATACTTGCCTCCTCGCAGGAGCATGGTCAACAGACTCATCCCATGTAGGCATTTCAGGTAGTCCATTGGGAATGCCGGTGATTAGGTGGGAGGCGAGGATAGCAGCGACCTCTTCCGACATAGTACAGGGTCATCTCCGCCTGTCTTTGAGCATTGTTGCTCTTATGACTGCATAGCGGGTATTGAATTGCCAGGATTCCATACTGTGAACATTATTCCAGATAGTACCATTATTGAGCCAAACATCATTATTCCATCAGAAATACTGAGATCATGATTTTCAACTAAATATCCTGCAACCGAGGTGGAAATTGAAAATGCAATGGACATAAACAACATATCTATGGAGAATACCCTTCCTCTCATTTCATCCTCAACCCAACGCTGTGTCAATATTGTTGAGAGAACCCAATTAGCACCACTAGCAGCATGTGCAAGAAGAACAAGGATTACAGTTAGCAATAGATGTATTTCAAGTGTTAGAGATGCCATGATGTAAAAAGCCCCACTTACAATAACCAATTTTCCAATCAGGCCTGGCCATTTTGATTCATCTTTCAAAACATTACGTGCAATAATAGGGCCAAGTCCAGTTCCTACGCCCCTCGCAAAGAAGAATATTCCAAATCCCATAGCAGCGCCATATCCATCAGTTTCAGCGCCTAATAATACCAAAAACACTCCAGCTAATGCCCCTCCCGCAATATTCCAAGATGATTTTGCGAATACAATCCGCAATAATCGCGATTCAGTATAGACTCTCAACCAACCGCGCTTGATATTTGTAAATGCTGTTTTGAATAGTGGTGCTTTCATATCATCGCCAATATTTTGCTTGATCTTTACAGGAATTAACAAAATTGTACCCAATGCGAATGTAGCGGAATCGATAATAAATGCCGCATCTGTACCCCAATAAGATACCACAACCCCGCCTAATAGTGCACCTACGCATAATGCTGTAGACCAAGATGCGGCATCAAGTGCATTCGCAGTAGTAAGGTTCTGTGGGCTGACAACATTTGGAATTGCAGCCCTTTCAGCAGTCATGTATGTGCCATGTAATAGCATCATCAGCCCTGACAAACCGATCATCCACGGCACATCGGATGCACTATCGACAAAAATAAATCCGAGTGCCAAAAATACCTGAGCGATATTTGTTATTACCATCATAGTTTTTCGATTATATCTGTCAGCAAGCAAACCGATAAATGGTTGGAAAATTGCAAAGGAAATCATTCGTACTGTAAATAAAAATCCTAATAAAAATTCAGACCCAGTATATTCTAAAATTAAGAAAAACAATGCGATGGTGTTGAACCACTCGCCCAACATAGAAATTACTGATGCAAGCCATAAATTGCGAAAATTACCATTGGTGCGAAGTAATTGAACATAACCAATATTACCCATTAGTTTCCCTCCAATTATGATGACTTTGCTTATGCAGGTCACCTGAGTCTGTTTGATTTACCAATTACTACACCCTTGTCTGCGCGTACGAAGGAGAAAATTGTGATATTGGATAGTCTTGCTGATTCAATTGCAAGTGTAGAAGATGCTCCGATACTAGCAATTAACTGACAATTCATTGTAGCAGATTTTGCAACAATATCCCATCCACAACGACCTGATAATAATAGTGCATGTTGGTTGATATTGAGGCCGGTTCTATAGGCGTGGCCAAATATCTTGTCTACAGCATTATGTCGCCCAATATCCTCTCGTACGGCAATTAAGTTACCTTCGCCATCCATTAGACCTGCTGCATGAATTCCTCCGGTAACGGAGTAACCTATCTGTCGTTGTTTCATCTCTAATAAGGCTGCGTTAATCGCATCGGCTGAGAAATTAGTGGGGGATATATCCACGGATGGAATATTGTGCATAAGGGTAAGTATTCCATCTCTATCACAGGCGCCACAACTGCTGGTGATAATTCGTTCACTGAATTTCAAGGAAGACATATCACTTGAAGTAGAGATGTCTAAGAAATGTGTACCTGTTTCATCGGTTGAAACATCAAATGCATCGACTACTATTTTTCCACTTTTTGCTTCAGTGATGCAATGACCAATCGCTAAATCTTGTAAGTCGGCAGGTGATGCCAATAAATTTGCAACAATAGTATCATTCACTCTAATCGTGACTAGCGCCTCAATAGCGATACAGTCTTGGTCCAAAATGAAATCTCTTCCATTCCAGCGAGATACACCAACCTTTCTATGTAAATCACTCATGCCGATTCCTCATTATTAGTTTCAACTAATGACTCATCTATGTCAAAGAACTCAAATTGCAATGCCACTAATTCTGCACTAGATTTGGCTGCAGCATATGCTTCTAAGGGTTCCTTATTAAGTTCAAAAAATCTTTCACCCCACCTAAAAGCACCCAATACTTCTCTTGCTTGTTTTTCTCTTCCAATCAAAAATAGAATTGTTGCTAATGCTTCTGCCGTTGTAAGTTTACTTGGCTTACCCCAGTTTACAGGATTTGCAGCTAATAGTAACGGCAACATTCGCGGTTGTAACCTTGTTCTCTTCATTACTTGTTCAACACTATCTTCGATATGAGCCCAACTACAATCTAAGCCAACTATCGCCCCTCCCTTGGTGAGAAGTGTATCATGGTCTTCAGGACCAAATACCTTGCCGCATAATGGTTCTAAGATGAATCCTTTGCGCGGCACAGTGTTGAATCGTTTATGCATAACAATATCACCTCTTTTAGACGCCCTAACAACTGTGTTTTTCTTAGGGTCATCTTGCGCCAACCAAATCGCATGGACTGGTATTTGTTGCATGACATCAACTCTCTTTGTTGAGGTAATCTCCTAGTGTCAATCCTCTGCTGGATTGGCTATTGTTCAAAACTCTCGTATCAACTGATTTATGTTCTACCATCAATGTAATTCCTAGTATGCGTTCAAACTTTTTTATCACCGAATCAGTAGGCCTTTTGCCAGATTCTGCCGATTTGATGACGTTTACTGTCTCGGCCATTCTCTTTCCCAATTGTGATTGATTCCAGTTCTTTTGTTTACGAGCAGAGGAGATTCTCTGTGAAAAATCATCGGCCAGATCTTTTTCACCACGTGACATTGGATCATGTTTTTTGTAATTAGTAGAACGCTTGGAGATATTTACTTGACTAGTTCTTGGCCCAGAAGAAAACGCACGAGCCAACCCCGGCGCCACAGGTTTTGGACCCAGATTTAACTTCTCGATACATCTGCTACAGGCAGCAACTTCAGTTCTGCCGGTTTTGACATGCTTTACTCCAACTTTCATTGCCCCACATAACTCACAATCTGCCATCATGTCACATCCGTCACAGTCGCCTGCAATGTCTAATAATAGCCGCAATACTTTGAAGCCTTCGGAACAGACATTTTCTTGTATAGTCAAGCGAGTAGTTCATACGGTGTCGCCATAACCATTGGTTGTTCGCATGACTAGTGAAGTTGAAAGAAGTGGTGGCGCTGAATCAACCAATTCAGATGATGAGTTGAAAAAATTAGAATCTGATTACCGGATTTTACAGGAAGAAGCACAAACTCTCATCAATGATAGAGCTCATTTGGAATCTGAAGTTAGAAATCTAAAGAAGAGAGCAAACCGGTTGGATGAAGAGGTCAAATCGATGAGGAATCCGCCTCTGATTATTGGCACATTACAAGATGTGCTAGATACCGATAGAGCAATTGTACGCTCATCTAATGGGACTGTATTCCAAGTATCGCTGAATCAAAGGATTGAACCAAGTAAATTACAACCTGGAACTAGAGTTGCACTAAATCAAGAAACACTGGCAATTATCGAAGTATTGCATGATGCATGGGATCCGATGGTCAGCGGTGCTGAAATGGTAGAGAAGCCAAATGTTACGTACGATGAAGTGGCTGGGTTAGATGAGCAAATAGAAGCGGTAAGAGAAGCAATAGAATTACCGTTGACTTCACCCGAATTGTTCGAAAAAGTTGGAATTCAAGCTCCAAAGGGAATATTGCTCGTAGGCCCACCTGGGTGTGGAAAAACATTGCTTGCAAAGGCTGTAGCCAATTATACCGATGCAACGTTCATACGCATGGTAGGTAGTGAACTAGCCCAGAAATACATAGGTGAGGGTGGCAGGATGGTTAGAGAATTATTTTCATTAGCGAAAGAAAAGTCACCATCAATTATTTTCCTTGATGAAATAGATGCTATCGGTGCGAAGAGATTGGATGGATCTACAAGTGGTGATAGAGAGGTTCAGCGTACACTGATGCAATTGCTCGCCGAACTTGACGGATTTGACTCCCTACAAAATGTCAAGATAATAGCGGCAACAAATAGACCTGATATTTTGGACGACGCACTATTAAGGCCTGGGCGCTTTGACAGAGTGGTGGAAATACCTATCCCTGATGATAAGGCGCGAAAGGCAATACTGTCTGTACATATCAAAAACATGAACACAAAGAGAATCAATATTCAAAGAGTTGTTGAATTAACAGAAGGATATTCTGGTGCAGAATTAAAGGCTACATGTGTCGAAGCAGGGATGATAGCAATTCGTGAAAAGCGTGATGTTATTGCCCAAGACGATATTTTAACTGCGGTGAAGAGAATCAACAATAAAAGGTCAAAAGGTGGAATTTCTACTTCTCCTGATGCCCTTTACGGTTAATTATTGAAACAAGTCCTTGTCAACATTGAAAGTCCTCATCGGCCGACACACCAACATGGCGGCAACTATTGTTGAATGTGTACCTAATATTTCAGAAGGTATTGATACTGACAAAATCGAACTAATAGTTCAAGCTGCAAGAGAAGTTACAGGATGCGCGGTATTAGGTGTTGAACCGGATGCCGATTACAATCGCACAGTCATTACTTTAGCAGGAGAACCAATTCCAGTTTCTCAGGGAGCCTTTGAGTTGATCAAGGCTGCAATATTGCACATTGATATGAGCCAGCATAAAGGGGAACATCCTCGCCTTGGAGCAGTTGATGTATGTCCATTTGTCCCATTGCAGGGAATTACAATGGAACAATGCTCTGAATTAGCCAAGGAATTAGCAATAAGAGTAGCCAAAGAATGTGGAACCCCGACATTTCTGTACGGTTCCGCTGCAACTCACCCCGATAGAACACTATTGTCTTCATTGCGAAAGGAGCAGTATGAAGGATTACAGGCGAGGATGAGTGGCGGGGAAACCGGACATGCAGAATCTACGCGCCTGCCTGACTTTGGACCAATGTCTTGGAATGAACAATGTGAAAAGTCAGGTGGAATAACAATTGGCGCACGCACAATTCTT
>JABIGP010000003.1 GCA_018650105.1 Methanobacteriota archaeon | reverse complement strand
TTTGACTTCTTAGATTTGGTTTCTTTAGTTTGACTTGCTTGTAAGCGTATCATCATGCCTTTCTTTGTCAATAAGAACAATTGGTCACCAAGATCGGGAATATGTCTAGCACTAATTATTTCATCCTCTGCTACCGCATCTAGATTCATTGTGTAAGCGCCCTTTGCACCAGGTCTGGTCTTACGATAACCATCCGTTTCAAAGAGTAATTCTCCTTCTTTGTTCATTTTTTGAACACCTTCTGCATCTAGATTCGGAATTCTTTCACCTGTTCCAAAACGGCTTCTCTTTGCCATTCCGTTTCTTGAAATGGTTAGAATTTGAGTAGAAACATTGCCTGTCGCTATCATACCAACAACATGGCCACCATCTGCATTCTTTCTATTTCCAGTTTTTATTCCATATTTTCCAGCTGAAACTCTTCCTGTTGCATTGATGTCTGAACAACTGAAGCGGCTAGCCAATCCAGTGCTTGAAATCATTACAATATCCACATCTTCAGTACCACAGCGTACGTTAACAAGGCTATCTCCATCTAACTTGAATCGCAAAGCATACTTTCCATTTTTGTTAATGCGAACATATTCCTCAAGTTTTGTTTTCTTAATCAGACCTAATTTTGTAGCAAATAGCAAGAAGTGCCCCGCTGGCTCTTCTAACAATTCTCTTGATAGAGGTAGAATAGTGACTATGTTTTCATCATCTCTTAGACTGCTTAGTAAATTTTTGATGTGTGAACCTCTGGAATGTCTACTTCCCATTGGAGTCTCCCATGCCTTTAGACCATATACTCGGCCTTGGTCGGTAAAAATCAACAATCTATCTTTGCTAAAACAAGTAACAATCAATTGAGGAGTGTCCTCATTCTTGGTTGTCACACCTTTCAATCCCTTTCCTCCACGGTTTTGAACTCTAAACGCTTCAACTGGCGAATGGCGGATGTAGTTGTCATTTGTTAGAGTAATTACAATTGCACGCTCCTCGATTAAGTCTTCTCGATTCATTGATAATGGCATTGGATCGATATGGCTTCGGCGCTCATCTCCATGTCGTTCAACAACTTCACTCATTTCGCTCAGTAAGATACTGAACCGACGAGTTTGAGATGAAATAATATCCTTTAAATCTGCAATTTTTATTTGTAGATCATCAAATTCATTTTGAACCTTTTCAACATCTAACCGACTTAGTTGGTATAATCTTCTTTCTGCAATAGCTTTTGCTTGTGGTTCTGTAAAGTCGAACTTAGCAATTCCAGACATTGTCTCATCACCACGCAAAATAGATTCAAACTGCTCACGGCTAGAACTCGCTTTACCTGCCTTTACAACATCATCAATTCGGTCTTGTGCTTTGACCAGCCCTTCTAAGATATGTGCTCTAGCTTCTGCTTTCTGACAATCAAAAATAGCCCTTCTTTCAATTACATTCTCTCTATGCTTAACATAGGTATGAATCATTCTTGGCAAGGTCATCAATACTGGGCGACCATCAAGAATTGCCATCATATTAGCAGAATATGATTCCTGGAGGCGACTTGATTTGAACAGTTGGTTTAGCACTGCATGTGGATCAGCATTATTTTTCACTTCAATAACAACTCTAATACCTTCCTTGCTCGATTCATCTCTGATGTCTCGAATTCCGATAACGGTTCCTTTATTGACTAAATCAGCAATATGAACAAGCATATCTGCTTTCTTTACTTGGTATGGAATCTCAGTGATAATCACTCTCTTTCCTTTAGCATCATCAAGCACTTCACACTTTGAACGGACATGGAACCTTCCTTTTCCAGTAGAATACATGTCATAAATACCATCAATTCCATGAATACTTGCACCTGTTGGGAAATCAGGACCTTGTACATGCTCCATATATTCGTTGATTGAAATATTTGGCATAGTGGATAAGTCGCCATTATCTTCCATGATTCGGTTGACGTGTAAGTCAACCGCAGCAGCAATTTCTGTCAAATTATGTGGAGGTATTTTTGTTGCCATTCCCACAGCAATTCCATCGCTTCCATTCAATAGAAGATTTGGTAGTCTTGAAGGTAAAACCGTTGGCTCTTGTTCAGAATCATCAAAGTTTGGTTGGAAATCAACTGTCTTCTTATCAATATCCTCTAACATATGCTTGGCAATACGGTCAAGACGACTCTCTGTATAACGCATTGCTGCAGGCGGGTCACCGTCTATTGAACCAAAATTACCTTGTCCATCAACAAGTGGATAACGCAGGGAGAAATCTTGCGCCATTCTAACCATTGTATCATAGATAGATTGGTCACCGTGAGGATGGTATTTACCCATTACCTCTCCGACTGAACGTGCTGATTTACTGAACTTTTTTTCAGATGTATGGCCACCTTCAAACATACCATAGAGAACTCTTCTATGTACCGGTTTTAATCCATCTCTAGCATCTGGTAACGCTCTTCCTATAATTACGGACATCGCATAATTGATGTACGATGTTTTCATTTCTTCATTTATTGAGTGGCTTAGAATATTGCCAATTTGCATTGGCTCTTCTTCGGTTGTTTCTTGGTTTTCTTCTGGTGCTTCAGATGTCAAGGTTGGTCACCTCCTTTGCGTACTTTTCGATGAAAGCCCTTCTATCTGGGACATCTTCTCCCATCAAGATTTCAAACATGCGATCGGATGCTTCTGCATCCTCTACAGTTACTTTCAACATAGTTCTAGTCTCTGGATTCATTGTAGTATCCCACAATTGGTCTGGATTCATTTCACCGAGACCTTTGTATCTTTGAATACCGATTTTTGCATTCGGGTTATCTTCTCTCATCTCAGCAATTATTTCATCTCTTTCATTATCAGAGAATGCATACTTGCTAAGACGCCCCTTCGCAATTTGGTACAGTGGTGGTTGTGCAATATAGACGTGGCCGCCAGTAATTGCCGGCCTCATAAATCTCCACAAGAAGGTCATCATTAGCGTTCTAATGTGTGCACCATCAACATCTGCGTCAGTCATAATTATTATTCTTGAATAGCGCATTTTTTCCGTCTTGAAAGCACCTTCGTCTTCAGGGTCATTTCCAACTCCTGCTCCAAAGGCCCTAATCATTGTTTGAATCTCATTGTTTTGGAATACTTTGACCAAATTTCTCTTTTGGCGTTCGACATTGAGAATTTTTCCACGCAATGGCAATATTGCTTGTATTCTTCTATCGCGGCCAGTCTTCGCTGAACCGCCCGCTGAATCACCTTCTACGAGATAGATTTCACACTCTGCAGGTATTCTTGATTGGCAATCCGCCAATTTACCAGGGAGGCCACCGCCTTCCAATACTCCTTTACGTCGTGTCAAATCCCTTGCCTTTCTAGCTGCTTCTCTCGCTTTACTCGCCAACAATCCCTTCTCTACAATCTGCTTAGCAATCGATGGGTTTTCTTCAAAGAAGTCACCAAGTTTTTCGTAAACAATAGAATCGACAATTCCTGTTACTTCACTGCTAACCAATTTATCTTTAGTTTGTGATGAAAATGATGGGTCTGGGTGTTTAACGCTGACAATCGCCGTCAAACCTTCTCTTACATCCTCTCCCGAAAGTGTGTTTCCTTTCAGCAACTTTCTATCCTTTGCATACTTGTTTACACTTCGAGTTAATGCGCCTCTAAGGCCACTCATATGCGTCCCTCCATCCTTATTTCGGATGATATTTGTATAACATTGAATCGATTCGCTAAATGCATCAGACCATTGTAGTGCAAGTTCAACAGAAACATCTCCAAGTTCAATTTCTCTTACCCCTTCAACATGGATTACTTCACTATGCATTGCTACACGACGAATATTTAGTTGGTGAACAAATTCTTTGATTCCCCCTTCATAGTGGTGCTCACTAACATGCTCGTCTTCACCACGTTCATCGGTAATTGTAATTTTCAAACCAGCATTTAGGAATGAAGTCTCTTTTAGACGCGTGTCAACTGTCTCAAAATCAAACTCAGTAATGTTGTGGAAAATATCCAAGTCTGGCTTGAAAGCGATAATTGTGCCTGTATCTTGGCAAGTCCCGATTGTTTCCAACTCTGTGACCGGTACGCCTTTTTCATATCTTTGGAAGTAAATTTTGTTATCGCGATGAATCGTCATCTCCATCCATTCAGATACCGCATTTACTGCTGAAACACCAACTCCGTGTAATCCTCCAGATACTTTGTACGCATCATTATCGAATTTACCACCAGCGTGCAACTTAGTCATAATGACCTGTGCAGCCGATATACCAAATTCTTCATGAATACCGACAGGTATTCCTCGCCCGTAATCTCTGACCGAGAGTGAGCCATCAGCTTTGATATTGACTTCTACTCGGTCATTTTGACCCGCTAGGTGTTCGTCCACCGCATTATCGACTACTTCCCAAATACAATGGTGTATGGCCGTACCATCGTTAGGATCTCCTATATACATTCCAGGGCGTTTCCTTACCGCTTCTAGACCTTCGAGGACTTGTATGCTTGATGCGCCATAATCTTCTGACATTTTATTCACCTGATTGATAGTAATTGATTATTAATACGATTCTAATTATTGATTAGCATAGATATTAATTATGTGTGATAATTAACCTCATTAATACGAATTATTTTTTTGCAAAAATCGTATTATCTACATCGCCTTAGTACTTCAACTCCCTATACATTAATAGCCCACGCCCAAGGCTTGTAAAGGTAGTGTTCAATAAGTAAGAAATAGGCTGAAAAGTGTGCTATAATGGCTCGTTTCGTCTTCATTGGCGCTGGACTCCACCGAAACAAAACTGGCGCAAAAACGAGTGTTTATTGGATCATGCCAAAAGGTTGCAATAATATCATAAATTAATAATTGATTAGTACCCAATTATTGTAATAATATTATCATAATTATTAACAATTATTAGCGCAATTAGCAGACATTATTGTCCACTCAATAAATGATAATATTACCACGAATTGTATCAATAATTGCCAATTGAAATTGTTACTTTGAAGCGTGAGCGTTAAGAATGGGGGGCAGGTCGCCCAATTCATGGCTGACCCAAAGGTGTGTGTCTCTCTTGAAGCGACTACGTTGAAAGAAGTAATGGACGAAGCGGCAAGAGCAAGTCTTGCTGGCGCCGATATGATTGAAATTCGATTTGACCGCCTGTACATGATAAGGCCTCAGGCCACCATTTCAGAAGGCGAAGATGGTGAGAGAATTTCTTACACCCCTCCTGCTGTTGAGTGGGCAACCCGTGATTTTGATTCAATAAATGTTGAAACTTCTATTGAATCATTCAAGGAAGGAATCTCATTACCCGTTATTTTCACAGTAAGACCGGTTCGTGAAGGTGGATTCTTTATCGGCACAGAAGAACAACGTATTGAAATTCTGAAAATGGCTATCAATTCAGGTGTTTCATGGGTTGACCTTGAAACAAGCATCGAAGAAAAGACAAGAGCTGAACTATTAGATGCTGCAAGAGCTTCTGATTGCCAAGTAATAGCATCTACTCACAATAATCAGTCTATGCCATCTGCAGCAGACATCTCTGAATTAGTTCGTACAAACAAAGACCTTGGAGAGATTGTCAAGTTCTGTGGAAAGGTATCAAACCATCAAGATGCATTACAACTCATTGAAGCATCACAAGAGTTAGCTGATGGCGATATAGAATTTAGTTTGATGGGATTGGGCAATGGAGGAGACTGGACTCGTATCCATGCACCTGTACTAGGACAAACACTGGTCTTTGCTACAATGTTAAACGAATTTAGATTGAACGAGAAAGGATTGGTCAATGTAAACGATCTAAGAGATGCCTGGGCACTCCTTGAATACTAATCTAAGATTAGATAATATTCGCCACGCCTATTGATTCGGCGGTGGCAATTGAGGCATAGGTGGAACATCCTTTGCAACTGGTTCATGAATCACAGCAGCAGGTATTTCTAATGAAGGAATTAGTTCTTCTTGCTTAGTTCCTAATCCTGCCCCCATGTACTTGCGATTCACAATTATTGGCGCAATCATCAATGAACCTACGATTGCTAAAAAGGCAATTGAAACTGTCCAAGGTGGCAGAACAAAGGAACGTAGTGTTGTTACAATAGAAACATCAGCATGAGTGATTTTATCCGAAGGTTCTGCGTCCGAATCATGTGAATTATCCCATGTATCGACTACTAAATAGAAGTCTTCCCAATTATCACCACCGAATAGGCTTTGATAGTACTCAGGCCCATCTAAACTGATCGAAAGGGCAACTTCATCTACATTTTCATATTCATGTGCATCCCTAAAGGTACGCCATCCCCAAATGTCAAAACTTCTCCACTCTGGGTCAATGTTTTTGAGATTATTTTCAAAGTCACCCCACCAATCCCACTGATTGTGTTGCATATCATATGATTCAGCATAGGATTCGTATTGGTTTGTAGTCATCAAATAGACATCCCCAAATGCAGGAATTATTGAATCGCCAACCGAGTGGGTTAACGTGACACAAATTGTAGTCCTATATTCACTTGAAAGATTTAGGCGTAATGCACCGACGCTATCATTTCCAACTTTCATAAAAGTGCTATAATCATCTGTTAGAGGCAATAATGGCTGCCTAGTCCAAGAATATTGGTACATGTATGGTTGTTCAGGACTTAGAGGGGGGTTATTCTCAATATTCCCGTTACTACCACCATCGTCTTCGTCAAAATAATAATTATCGTAATAATTCCAAGAGAATGGGACTTCTGCAACCCTTTGGATTGATTCATTCCAAGCCACTGGTTGCCAATCACCTGAACAGGCATTGGAAGCTTGGGCATTAGAAATAATACCACCTCCAGTGAAACCACTCGAAGTGAGGGGAATTAAGACCAATATCGCTACAAAAATTGTCACTATCCGCACTATTGCCTACCCCCCTTCATGCATTCCAATACAGAGGGGGTTGATGGATATAACGCTCAACCTCTTCTTCTCAATGGGCGTACATAACCTGAATCATCAGAACGACGTTCGTCCTTTGAAAGTATGGATGGCGCTGGTGGCGGTGCATGGTGATCCATTCCCAACAATCCACCCTGTGACTCAACATGCTCCACATCATAGGTTTCTGATGCTTTCTTCGCTTCCTCTTCTATTTCAGTAGGCTCCCTCATTACAAACCATCCAAGAATGAGTGCTGCTGCGATCAATACGATGAATGTCAATAGGTCAGAACCGGCATCTGCAAGCCAATTTTTCCAATCTTGGACACTGAAATCGGATAATGATGGTGGTGCCTCTGCATCCGGAAGTACTTGCACGTCTGTATCCATTTCATCACACATTCCAAGTCCATTACAGGCTTGAATTCTAATTTGCACCAATCCTGCTTCTTGCCAACTTGCGGAAACTCTTGATCTTGAACCTGCTAGTGGAGAAACCCAATCATCAGAATAAATACCATTTTCATTTGCATCTATATCTAAATCTAAATCCCATTGCACTAACAACCCAGATTCTATTCTCTCATCACGGTCACTAATTGACCCATCTGCTACATTCAAATCTCTGTAAACTATCATTTCATCATTATCTGCAAATGTGATATTGGCACTCAGAGAATTAACATCACCTTCAAACACATCTTCTGGAATGAAAATTTCTTCAACAACAGGTGGTTTTTCAATAATAACTGTGAATGATTGTCGGGTTACATCTCCGGTTCCAAATGAATCCCTAACTGTTAATGTCACAACATATTCTCCTGGAAGAGAATAAGAATGCCATGGTGATGATTCGTGATTCAAAGGCGTTGCATCTCCGAAATCCCAAGTATAACTAACAATACCATTCCATTCTGGTGAAGCAGTTTCTAGTGGAACATACATCCCTTCATAGCGTCGGTCACCATCTCTAGTACCTTCAGAATCAAAGAATAACAAGGTACCCGGTGCTGCTACTGTGTTGCCATCATCATCAAAGGTTCTAGACCAAGACTCCGCCACCGTTCCTTCTGGGAAAGAGGTTTCATCTGTCACTATCTCTCCATCTAACCATGCATCCAATATCTTCACACTAATTATTGGAACAGGATTCGAAATTCGGATAGTCATTGCCTTTGTGATGCTTTCTTCTCCACTCTCATCGGTTACAATCAGCACTACATTGTGGACTCCTGGCTCGGTAAAAGTGTGGGTAACTTGCGGCCTATCCCCGAATGTACCATCTGAAAAACTCCAGTTGAAAGTAAGGTCGCTTGAATCTCCAACCGTTCCATCAGGGTCAAAACTATTCCTTCCATCAAAGGTATACGGCAGATCAACTTGTCCATCAGTAGCACGGAAATCGATTAACTCAGAACCTGTTGAGGCAGTGGTGCGAACAAGGAAATCTGCAACTGGTATCTGATTGAGAACTGTAACATAAAATTGTGCTGTTGATGAACTTCCATCGTCATCGGTTGCTATTAATTGTACAGTCATTACTCCAGCATAGTCCCACCCTACTATAGGATTGGATTGGGCACTGCTGGTGGTGGTGAAATCGTCAGTCCTATCGAGATTTCCACCGTTGAGGTTAACCCCCTCTGGGAAACTCCATGCATAAGTTACAATTTGCCCATCATAATCTTTGAAAACATCTGGCATTACTAAAGGAGTATAGGTATATGTGGTCATGTTTTCAGACCAAATTTGAACAGGAACACGATTGTTAACATGAACCAAAATAGATTTCATTCCAACATTAATTCCATCGGAAACACTGAGTGTAAGTGTATATGTCTCATTTGTTGAATTTAATGCACCCCATTCATGGTGAGCAGAATACATTCCAACTCCGTCTTGTGCAGAACCATCACCCCAATCCCAATCAAATTGTAGATAATCTGTTGGCACATTATCGGCAGTTCTTCCTGCCGAGAATAGAATCTTCTGATTTGTTAAGATTGATATTTCTGTATCGATAACAACATTGTTAACCGTGATAATTGGTACAGGCTGTGTACTATCATTGACCACTATTTCATGAATATCTGTTTCAGACCAAGTTCCACCAACATCTTGAATTCTCAAAGTTGTATTGTAAGTACCAACCGATGTATAGTGTCTTATTGGAGACTTCAAATTTGAAGACATGTTATCTCCAAAATCCCATGCATAAGCAATTGGAGCATCATAATATGGCAACGAATTATTATCGAGAGATAGTCCCCACGCATCAAATCCATCACCAATGAATTGAACGTTTTCCCATGTTTGTGTTTGATTTGGTGCTATACTACCATTTGCTGTTGGTCGCATATTTGTCAATGATTGAGGGGCTGTTGTCATTGAATCAACGACTGTTCCTAGCATATCTTGCATTTCTAAATCAAATGTATATTGGTCTGTAATCGCTGCAGTAAAGTAAACATCTCCTTCAACATCTACTCCACCACCGGCAGAGATTCTATTGGTAATAGAATCAATTTCATTACCAAATCCGTCCTTCACCTTTACTGTTACATCTAAATCTTCAAAGAATGCATTTGACAACACATTGTAGTTGATATGAGCGGTATCTGGAGAGCCATCGCCATCTCTATCTGAAAGAGTTGTCGTGTTCAAAGCAACAGTTGCTGGCGAGGTAATCCTTGCTGCTTCAACATCGATTGTACCCTGTGGATATGAAGAGCCACAAGAAGTGTAATCACAGTCTGCAACTGTACTAGCATACCATGTAATCGCCCAAACTTCATCGGTCAAATTACCAAATCCAGGTATTAGCCCAGTAGCAACATTATTTTGGAAATCTAATTCTGAAACACTCCATAGACCATCTGATGTTGATTTTGAAACCAATACTCCATCAAAATTGCTGACATCGGTAGTAAATCTCATTGTCAAAGGTGCTGGAGAGGAAGAACCAGGAGTGAATTTGAAGGAGCGAATCCCCCAACCTTCTACGCTGTGTCCAGTTGATGACCATGGCCCTACCCAATCGGAATTAGTATCCGCAGGTTGCGCTCTACAGAATGAACCTGAAGCACAGGTTTGAGTCAACTGTAGATTTGGATAGCCATATATTCCTTGATCACTATCCAATGTAGCAGCAATAGAGAAATTAGCAAACACTTCAGACATAGTCCTGCCAACTTTACCTGATTGGCCTGATTGTGGCGAGAGTGCTAAGTTTACAACTCCTTGGCCGCCTGTTGCACTATCCTGCACTAATTGCCTAACAGCAGGACCTCCCCCCAAATGTTCAGCCAAATACATGGTGAACATATATCCTGCACCGTAATCTGCAATTCTTTGATTCCACCATCTCACACTTATATTTGGGCTTGATGTCCAAGCATTGACGTGTCCAGTTAGAGTTGAATCTGCACCAAAGCAAAGATAGATTGCAACATCTGCATTTCCTTCATCAATCCAAAGATTCTCGTAAGGGTCTTGGGCATTATGTAATAGATGCTCCAACTCGTGAGCAAGAATTGATTTACCCCAATTCAATGTAATGTCGGCGTAATCAACAAAAACTGCTTCTCTTGAAGCTGCAAAGGAAGGTGAGAAATATCCACCGATATTATACGCACCATCAATATCGTAAATTACAATTTGGACTTGACAATTATTATCCTTGTCCGGTGGGGCTAATCCTCTTCCATCTTGGTAGTCTTTACCATAGTAAGTAGTCATAGTTGGATATATTGTTTGGTCCCATGTTTGAGCAAGATTATTTAGAACTGTGGAAGAAAGAGTTCTTCCAGATTGCACTAGGAATGCTACTGAAGTTGTTGTTTTTGCGACATATGTGCTAACTGAACCACCTGAAGTTGGCACACTTAGAGTATCGCCTACCACATGCGGTGAACATGCTCTTGCCGATGAACGGCCACTGGTAGATGGTTGAGTTACCATTTCTTCCACACCAGGCATTCCCGCTTCAATCCACTTAGTTTTCATGAATGATGAGGCCGAGACGACTTTCTCCTCCTCTTCGATTAACAAATACTCTCTTCCATCTTCAAGATTGAACTCTGACAAATCGCCAATTATGATTCCTCCCGCTTCATATGGAACTCTTTCGGAAGCATTATTTTCGCCTGACTGCGCCGCTACCGACAACAGAATCGGAGACATGCTAGCCATTAGCAATACCGCTACAAAGATGAAGGCTGGACTAGAGCGTAGTTCCGACATTTGTATGACCTCAGGGAAACGCATTACTGGTTTCCAATATCACTACTTGGAATGAGGTATTTAATACTCGGTCTATGAGGCATCAATAATGCTCTTGCCATCTAGCACCCAAAGTGGAGGGGAAAAACGCCTTATTGGAGTTTTTTTAGCCTGTTTTTTGCTAGCCAATGTCACTTCGGCAAGCGGCAATACAGATGATCACGTTTGGGGCGAATCAATTGACTTTTGCCAGAAAACAACTGAACTACAATTCAATGGCACATTAGCAAACCAGAGTGTAACTTGGCAAACTGAACTTGGTCCAAGATTACCTGGTTCAAACGCTTCATTATTGCTAAGAACATCATTATCTGAAAATCTTACTTCGCTGGGATGGAATGTTGAATTCAGTAGTCATATTTCGCATGAGATAGAACTAACCAATGTAATCGCAACATGGAAGCCTCAAAATATAAGTCAAAATGAAACAAATAATTTGGGTCGAATTGTCTTATCAGCACATTATGATAGCAGAAATATAGCCGACAGAGATTCTAATGAATCTCTTCGCAACACTCCGATTCTGGGTGCAAATGATGGCGCTAGTGGAGTTGCTGCCCTGATTGAGTTAGGCAGAATAATCCCAAGTATGAATTTGGACAATGAAGTGATGTTACTATTTTCTGATGCAGAAGATCAAGGCGATAACTACACATTAGGTGCTAAAGCTTGGGCTGATAACTTAACTGGAAATGAAATAAACCGCACTGAATCATTTATTCTGCTAGATATGATTGGAGATTCGGATTTGCATTTGACAAAGATTACTCCTTCAACACCAATTTTAACTCAAAACATGATACTATTGGGTCAAAAACTTGGGCTCTCAAACCAAGTTGATGGATGCAATGGCCAAAGGTCTGATGTCATTTGGTCCAATCAATCATTACCCGTTTTCGATGACCATGTTCATGCATTTTATCTTGGAATTCCATCACTGGATATTATTGATTTAGCATACGGGGAAAATGCCGAGCCTTACGAAGGTTATTGGCATACCACTCAAGATACTGCGGATAAAGTGAGTGCGGAATCACTTGAAAGTGTTGGCAGGATTGTAGAATTAGGCTTGTTAACTGGAGCATGGACCTCAATTGACACACCTTTAGAACAACTTCAAAAGTCAACTCAATCAAATAATTTAGATGGAGAACAGCCATTAATTATTGAAGATGAAAGCGAAAAAGGTATGGATTCTTCAATAACATTGGCAATATTATCTACAAGTGTTCTTGTCCTTTGCACTATTTGCTTGATTATTCTTAGGCGATTTGTTGAATGATTCTCTAATATATTGCGCGGACCGCACAGGAAAGGGGTAATATCCGCGCACGACACCCTACGGTTTGAGCGGAGGTTGCAATAGCATGTCAGAGCAGAGCATTGAAGAGAGAAAGGCTGCACTAAAGGAGCGTGTTAAGGAACAACTCCAAGCCTCTCAAGATGCTACTGAACAAAGAGCGATTGCTTCCAGTGAAGAATTGGTAATCAGTGTTGAAGAAGTGGATGCTGCAGTCGAATTAGCGGCTGAAGAAACAAAACAACGATGGATAAGATTGGAGGAAGTTGAAAGAGGACGATGGAGAGCAATTGCTGCTTCTTTGATTCTATTGGGTTCATTGTTAGGAATGATGAGCGGAGCCTTGATCCTGCAAGGAAACCCTGGCGACATCATTTCTTCATCATTCTTCGCACCTACAGATTCAGTTGACCTCATCGGCTCTGCAATTCAAGCAGAAGAAGGTTTTGAAGTTGAAGATGTTACCGTAGAATTAATTGACATCGAATCAAATACAGTCTTACGTACTACGAAAACAGACTCTAATGGATTATTTTTCTTAGACAATGTTATTTCTGAATTACATTTGTTGAAACTGTCTAAAGATGGCTATAATACAATGGAGTTGAAAATAATACCAGAACAAGCAGGTGTTGGTCCAATAACAATGTCCTACGGTAATGAAACGATTTCAAGAGACCATCATACAATAGCACAAGGATGGGACCTAGAAAGTGCAGTTGGTCTTTCAACAGCGATTGGCATACTAACTGTTATCACCGGAATGGTAGGTATTCAAGCAGCTGTAGAAGTTAGAAGAGGACGGCGATACAGAAGAACACAATATCTAGCAGGAATTGCCCTTTTCAGTAGAGGATTGATCGTTTTTGGACCTGCATTAATCCTTGCTGGAATGATTACGATGGTTTTCATTAGAGAACAATTCGATGATTATCAGGAGGTTTGAGTTTGTATCTCATTACTGTTGAGGGGGGTGACGGTTCCGGAAAAGGAGAAGCGGCAAGAATTCTTCAAGAATTAGTTTCTGATTTTCCCTTCCCTGGTTATCATTCAACCCATGAACCTAGAAGGCATAGTGAGTTAGGTAAACTTGCTTTAGCATCTGTCAAATTAGGCGACAAAACTCCTCTTGAAGAAGCGGGATTATTTGCTGCGGATAGATTAGACCATTCACATACATGGATTAGACCATTACTAGCAAAAGGACATGTCGTAATATCGGATAGAAATATCCACTCCTCACTGATTTATCAGGGAGTTGTAGGGGAGTTAGGATTAGAACAAGTTGCAAAAATGAATGCAGCATCGATGATTCCCGACCTAGTTTTTTGGATAGATTGCGACCCTGATAAAGCCATTCAACGAATTAGAAGTGGTACATTGAGGATGACAAGTGGGAAAAAAGAATATTTTGAAACTCCTGAAATTCAAAAGACGATAAGAAAGGGTTTCAACGACCTATTGTCGGGAAAAATCACTGTTCCTCCACCCTTTGACAAGTGTTGTGTTATCGGCCCAATCCTCAATGAAGGGGGTTTGGATGAACTACGCAGAAAATTGAGAAAGGAATTACGCGCATTTTTCAATAGAAGGCCTGTTCCTCTGAATGTTGATGCTGATGAAGTTGATAGATACCTATTGAGTACACTGGTTAGCGATGTGAAAAAACAAACAAGGTTACCGGGGGCACCACAAGAAAAGGCATCGATGAATATTGGCTGGCTTTCAGGTGAATCTCCATCGAACTGGATGAATTTCGCAGAAAAAAATTGGCCCAAAAAATCAGCGAAATCATTTGATGTCCCAGCAAGCCCCCATGCTCAATCATGTTGGGCGGTATTAGGTACACTCTCACTAATTGCAGGTTCAAGTGAAATCCCGAGATTACACAAATCACTTGGTCCTCATCGAATGGTAACTCAAAGACATACTCAAAGATTGGTTAGATGGTTACAAAAGGAATGGTGGATACATAAACAGCAATCACACGTTCCTTTCGCTGATGCACAAATGTTCAAATTAAGAGATGACAAGATAGGTTACTGTCGCTTGGCATTAGCAATGTGGCCATTACGTCCATCGCTTGCTTCATGGAGAAGATCGAATCCTCAAGGTGAATGGAAGGACGCTTTGGCCGAGATACTGCTTTTAGGGCAAGAAAAATCACCTCCTCCGGCAATAAGGAAAGCTGTTGCTAATGTAATCTCAAGATTGGAAATGCTTACCAGTGGGCATGAAAATTGCCCTGTCCCACAGAATATTGAGGAATTGGTCGTGTGGTGGAGTATGGAGCCACCTGAGTAAATTTATTCCTCTTCGGATTCTTTTTGTAACTCAAATTTGGCTCCACCTGGCAACTCTACTTGGCTTGCTGAGTCAAACTTTACGGGCCTTGCAGAATACATTGAAGCAATCAATATTCCAAGGCCCATACCAAATGGACCCCCTGTTAGCGGTCTGGTGAAATTATTTGATTCATAGTTAGTCAATAATTGTGTGAATCCATCAATGATTAATGGAACGCAGAATAACATGCCAAGCCCTAACCAAGCAATTGTTCTATGGTTGCCTCTATAGATTTTCTCCAACCAATTATCGGGAATAATTGACAAACAAGTATCTTTGATTGTCCAACGATTATATCCTCTTCTAGAAAACACAAATCCACCTATTGCTAATCCTAAGAAAATCCCAATATCTCTAGTGCATACTGGCATTTGATTGCCATTGATTTCCCAAGACCTTTCATGCTTATTATGACAATTCAAATCTCCAAATGCATAAATAAATCCAGTATATGGATCTAATTCAGTCCATGCAAATTCATTGTGAGTATGTATTGTACCATCTTCGTGAGAATGCAATAGTAATGATTCTTCACTATTCCCAGACGATGCAAAACCGTCTGATGTAGCAAAATCAAGTGCGTTAGCCCGACCTGAAATATTGGTGACACTACCTTCTGGAAGGATTAAGGGTGCGACAAAAAATGATACGAAAAAAAAACCACAGATATAGAATATCCAAAGCCCAACTTTCCTTTCAGGCTGGCGATTAGTCAGCCCATTCTTCCCCATGGCAATCCTAATTGAAGAGGGATTATATCCTTTTTCTGCAAAGCATTGATGTCATTTGTCAATTTCCTTGACCACATGGGAGAACTTGAAGGTGAGCCTGTTGGCTTAGCCACTGGCATGGAGGCTGGTGGATTCCTAGGCCTTTACCTCGGTTTCTCATTAGCTGTGGTTTCTGTCTTAACCGACCCAAGTGAATTACGTCGATTGGTAACTCTACTATGTCTGCCACCTATAATAATGTCAATCATTCTCGGCCCATTTCTTGCCAAAAGAAGAAGGCCAGTCGTTATGGCTGATGAACCATTAAAAATTGCAAGAGAAGCATTACAAATTCACAATGAAGGACAAGGAAAATGGCGTTCATTAAGCCATATTGTGAGCGATGGAAGAACTATTAGAATTGATATGCACAACTTGACCAATGTAGAAAATGTTGTCAAAGATGCTCTGATTTTAGCAGAAAAGTATCCAGTTAGATTCATTGTAGGCCGAGGTAAAAGTAGTAGTAGCCAACAAAATCTAAGAAATAGAGTTCTGACATATGTTGAAAATAATGTTAATATTACAAGACGAAATAGAAGTGCGAAATCTATTGAAGTAATTCCACAACCTTCTGCAGAGCACTTAAACTACCAAAGAAGAACAAATAAATTGTTAATTATCTTACTACCTATCATCTCATTTTTCGCTTGGTTGGAAATGCGCTAAGAGACATATACAGATTTTGGCATTGCACTTATCAGTCATTAACCACTGGGACCCTTTATGCGAGAGGTGACTTTTTTTTGGAAAAAAGAGCGCCTGCTCAACATCGATGTTGGCCCGATGTATGAAATTGTCAAGCAAATCGTATTTTTATCATATGTAAAAAGAGTCCCAAAAGACATACGTTGTTTGTTTAAAGTAGATTTTTTGGAAGGCAAAACACCTGAACTTCTCAATGAATTGTATTATCTGGAAGTTCTTGAGGTTCTACATGAACCGATTGATGATTCGGGAACATATATTCTTTTGATGCGGATTGATCATTCATTGCCAAATCTAAATGCTCGAACTGGCGGCTCTACTACTATGGCAGGAAGTAAACTTGATGAGGAGGGTATGACCTATACCATCCAAGGTCAATCAATGAAACTTAGGTTATTATCTGGAGTTGCAAGATTGATGTTAAAACCTGATAGAACCAGTGCACGTGCACTCAATATCAACATTGGCGATAATAGTGGTCCACTAAAACCAAAGCAGATGAAATTGGCAAAATATGCCTATGACCAAGGATATTATGATATTCCTAAGCGTGTAAGAATTACAGACTTGTCTGAAGGAATGGGGCTTGCTAGAGCAACTGTTTCTGAGCATTTAAGCCGAATTGAAGCAATAATAATGGATGACATGTTCTCATCTTTTGACCGACAATATCTGACACCTAATGAAATGAAGGAAATTGTTGTGTCTATTGAAAATGAAGCAATTGACAACAATAATATTGAATCTGAAAGTTTCCAAAGATTATTATCAACAATAAAAGAAAACATAAAGGCTGAAGAAAGTTCAATGAAATTGAAAAACGAAACATTTGAAGAAGTATCTAATAGTGAAATAGAAAAATCAATGAGTTCGTATTTTCAAAAAAACAGTAACTCGTGAACTGATTTAAAGGAGGATTTTCATGAGTGAACAAAATGAAATGAAAGCACTATTGAAGCGCTTAGAAAATAATGGAGTCCCAATGACGGATGAAATAAAACAAGCAATGCTGGAAATTGAAGTAGGATATTTTACTGATTTTGAAACATCGGATTATTTTGCTGACCGTCCGATTACATTTTTACAGAGTGAGAATGGTGCAGTAAAAACAATTTCAGCACCTCATATGATTGCAACTCTATTACATCATTTGGAATTAAAGAAAGGCAATGATGTCGTAATAATTGGCTGTAAAAGTGGATATATCGCAGCACTGATTGCCTTAATAGTTGGTGAAAAAGGAACTGTCAAGGTTCTTGACCCCTCGCAAAATGTTATCCAACATGCAAAATCTCGATTGACTCATTGGCCCACAATAGAAGTGCGGCATATTGAATCTCTACATATTTCACCTATCGCTTTCCCTGGAGAGTTAAACCGAGTATTGGTCACAGGACAAATAAAAGAATTGCCGCAGTGGATTATTTCTAGAGTTTCAGAATCTGGGTTCGTAATAGCCCCAATCGGTGGAATTACCGGTCAAAAATTAATGAAACTAGAATGCCAAGAAGGCGAATTGCTTCCAACAGACCTCGGGCATGTCAGTTTTGGTCCCGTAAATATTGCTGATGCAGGAATAGGACCAGTTAGTCCAAATGAATTAGCAGATATTTTAGAATTGGCGATTGAAACATTCCAAGAAATGGAATTAATTTCCGAAGAAGAACAATGTTCAATTACAGATTTAATAATTGATTTGCGGGATTTGCCTGATGATTTGCCACCTCCTGGTGAAGATAATACTGCAATTGAAGATCACCCAATGATTCGCCTGTTGTATCAAGCATCACCTTCATTCATTCGCTTGTGGCCATTACTACACCTAATGGTTCAGCCCAATTTAGCAAACCCTGGTGGATATGATATTGATAGGGATGAAGAATTTGACTCGGATAACTTTGGAATCTGAATCTCCAGCCACAGCCGCTATAATGAGATGTAAGGTGGGAAGATTATGGCAGGCGGGCTAAATACCGAAATGGCTCGTTTATCCCATCGAGACATACGGCAAAGAAGAAGAGCGATACGGGTATTATTTGACCTAGATATACCACGTGCATTGGAGGCTTTTGTTCCATTACTAGATGACAAAGACCCATGGTTCAAATCAAAATCACTAGAAGCACATAGAAAGTGGGCCGTACAAAATGGAATTGAAAGTCTAAAGCCATTAGTAGAACATAAATGGTTAGAGGCTAATCGTTGTGCTGCAAATCTATTGCTTAACTTTGGAACCAATTCGAGCGATTATGCACAGATTCTGCTCGCTTCAGATGACCAAACATGTAAGAGAAAAGCTGCCGAATCATTACTACAAGTAGCAACAAATACCAAACTGGCACAAGATTTGGCAGGTGATGATGATTACTATATCCGTAAACTTGCATATTGTAGCCCTTCCGCTGACGAAAAATTACGAAATAGCGGCCTAAACGATTCCAATAATTCTGTGAAAGAAGCAGTATTGAAAATTATTGTTTCCAATGGAGAGACCATTTCTGAGAGTCAAATTACCAATTTATTTGAGAGTGGAATTGATAGTTCATTGCTAAGCAAGCCAGCAATACTCTTGGGAGGAAATTCTTTACTCAAGTTAGTGGAATCGTCTCCTTCAAACAAAACACAGCAAATTAGTAAAGCACTTGGCGAAATATGTGATGATGTTGATGATGAACAAATACAAAATTTGCTTACAGCAGGGCATCTTTCTATTGTAGCACGGTGGTTAATGGGAAGAAAAGACCCTAAAAGTGATGCTTTGCTTTGGCAATTAATGGATGATGACAGACTTGCAACTATAGATAAATCAAGACTTCTAGAGCGATTGATTGGAAGGGCAGGAGAACCAGAAATTAACGCAATGGCAGCAGCTTTTGCTAGTCGTAGCGACGATGCTTTGCTGAAGTTAACAGCGGAGAACCTTTCAACCGCCGCTGATGAACTTAACTTATGAGTCAAGATGATTCAGGCATTACCTTCTCAATTGACGCTACTGAAGGCAGTACAAGACGGTTAATTGTTGGCATTAATATCGAAGGCCCATTCACCCAACCAATTCTCAAACTTCATTTCCCGAGGTGGGTGCCTGGGTCCTATTTTTTGAGAGAACCAATACAGCATATGACTGAATTTATCGCAACTGATGAAAAAGGAAATGTGTTGAAATCGTATCGCCATGAAGTTGATGCAATGAAAATAAAAGTTCCACAAGAAACAAAGTCCATTTCCATTATTTACAAATTATTGGCTACTGAGTTATCGTGCAGATCTAACCATCTTGATGCAACCCATATCCACATGATGCCTCCTTTCACTTGGTTCCTTCCAACCGCTGGAATAGATGAGAAGAGGATGAATAAAACACATTCAATTTCTTTGCATACCCCTTCTTCTTGGTCTGCAGCAACCCAATACAAACTTACGAGTAGTACTTCATGTAAGGGCTCACTTACTAGCAATTTAGGAATCACACATTTATTTACATCACCAAATCGAGATGAACTATTGGATGGAATTATTGAAGCCAATGAAAATGAAAATATTAGTTGGAAAGTTGATGGAAGAAATCACATTCTAAAATTGTGGGACAGCGGAGGCCATCCCATCGATGAAGAAATGCTTGAAAAATTCAAACTTGATATGAACAAAGTCATCAAAGAACATCATGCCCTTTTTGGAATACCACCTTGGGACAATTATGTTACAGTTATCCAGCTAACAGAAAAATCACGAGGGGGTCTAGAACATCTCAATTCACAAACATCTATGCTACCGCGGCAATGCTTAATGCCTAATCATATAGATGAATACCGAGATTTGGTTAGTTTATTCTCGCATGAATATCTTCACCAATGGAATGTAAAACGTCTGAGGCCGAGAAATTTCCTTGACTATGATTTGCAAAGAGAATCTCATACAGAGTTACTTTGGTGG